>DQTE01000209.1 GCA_015662905.1 Crocinitomix sp.
TGTCAAATACCAATTACTGAAGATATAGATGGTATTGTTTTAAGACTAGCCCCTGAGGGTAATTAGTTATAAAAACTTGTTTTTATCTAATTTTAACCAATCAATGGTTGATTTGTTCATGATGTTTTCAATATCTAACAAACTCATGTCACTTTCTTCTATAAACTTACCCATTTCTAAGTCACCTAAAGGGAAAGGGTAATCTGTACCTAAACATACTTTTTCTGAACCTACTTTATCTACAATATATTTTAAAGCATCTATATCATGCGTAATACAGTCTACCCAAAACTTTCCCAGATATTCTCTTGGATTTACTTTATTGTCTATTGCAACTAAATCTGGACGACAATTAAAGCCATGTTCTAATCTACCTATTGTTGGTATAAAAGAGCCTCCTGAATGAGAGAACATAAACCTTAAATTGGGTAATTTTTCGAGCACTCCACTAAAAATTAAAGACGCAATGGCTCTAGAAGTTTCGGCAGGCATACCAACCAACCATGGTAACCAATATTTTTCCATAGAAGAAAACCCCATCATTTCCCAAGGGTGAATCATTATTGCCATATCCAAGGCATTTGCTGCTTCAAAAATTGGATAAAACCTTGGGTCACTTAAATTCAAATCATTAACATTTGAGCCAATTTGAATTCCCGGCATTTTTAATTCGTGCTTTAACCGCTCTAACTCTTTAATGGCTAAATCTGTATCTTGCATAGGAATTGTTCCAAGTCCTACATAGTTTTTGGGATACTTATATTGTAACTCTGCAATATGATCGTTTAAGAATCTACTTAATTCAAGCGTATCTTGCGGTTTTGCCCAATAAGAAAACATTACAGGCACTGTGCACACAACCTGAACCTGAGTGTTAAATTGCTCATATTCTTTGAGCCTTACCTGAGGATCCCAGCAATTTTCTTCAATGGTTCTGAAAAAGTCATTACCTTTCATCATATCTGCGGTTCTCTCTCCCTTCTTCTCTTTTAACCAAATAAAATCTCCATATCCAAACTTAAATGTCCAGTTTGGCATTTTTGGAGGTAAAATATGTGTGTGTGCATCAATTTTTAACATCTACTTTTTTTACGAATATAATAACTTTACACATTTTATAATGTAAATCCTTACTTTAAAGTCTAAAAAGACAGAAATGCTGTTCTCCTTCCACAAGAAGCTCTAACTAAATATCCCAGTGAATAATTAAGTTCAATTACCAATTGTGTATTTAACCTGTTAGTTGGCGTATGCCCAATAATATCTTGGTAATTAGTAAACGGAAAGTTTGACGATAAATAATCTGGCGCAGTTAAATCTGAAACAGCATAAGAAAACCTAAGCCCCATCATTAAGGCAATTACATCATTTCCAACCATGTGACCTCCAAATCCAAACACCAACTGTTTTGAGTTTGAAGCCACTCTGTTTATTAAGTAACCTGAATTCACACCATCATCTACCCATTGATTTTTTAAAATAGAATACTGAAATCCAATCTCTAAATAAGACGCTTCATTTGTGTATCTAAAAGTAGGCATAAAACTCATAGCATTAAACCCTATTTTGTAGGTGTAAGTTAAACTTTGATTTTGGTTAACTATTTTAGCTTGTGAAAAACCATAGGCATAAGTGCCATAGTCAATATCTATATCAAATCCTATTTTTTCACCAAAATTAACGCCTAATTTTCCACCATAAAAATAATTCATTTGCGGTAATAAATCAAATCTTGAATCTGAATTAACCACTTTATTTATAGTAAAACCTGCACCCATCCCTCCTTTTAAACCGACATCAAACCATGTTTGTGCATGTGCACTAAAAAAACTTACTGTAAACAGTCCTATAAAAAATATTTTCTTCATCTTTTTCGCAATTTAATAAATTTTTTCATTTTTTCATTTTCAATTAATACTGTTAAATTATAGTGAAGTAATTTCCAATTTTCTCCCTTTAAATTTAACACCCCTGTGCCTCTGCATCCTTCCATCCACGTGTCTAAATTTTCATCAAACCACGCTGTATTACCATTGATATAAACATGTCTTTTTTTTGGTGTAAAATTCCAAGTTGATTTTTTATCAAAATAGGGTTTACAAAATACATAAAACTCATTTTTAGTCCAATATTCACCAGGAGCTGTTCCTAAAAATACAAAAGAAGAGTCCATAAAATTAAAATACGCTTCTAAATCATAATTTGCGACATCATTATGCCACTTATCAATTAATTGATTAATTTTTTCTTTGTCGGTTTCTTTATACACATCTGTATAAACAAATGAATATAAAAGTGTTATATAAATAGTTGATAATAATATTTTTGACATTTTATGATTATTTAACACCACTAATGTAATGTTTTTAGCAATATTAAAAAACATCTGTTAAATTTGTTGCATATTTTTAAAAAAATTACAATGAAATTTAAACTATGGTTAATAGGTAGCTTATTTTTAACTACCTCACTAATGGCTCAACAAAAAAAAGTAGAATTTGTTGAGTATGATTTAGACAATGGAATGCATGTGATATTGCATCAGGATCAAAGCACGCCAGTTGTTGCTGTTACTTTAATGTATCACGTAGGTTCTAAAAATGAAAATGTTGGTAGAACAGGTTTTGCACATTTTTTTGAGCACCTAATGTTTGAAGGCACTCAAAACATACCAAGACATGAATACGATAAGTACGTAGAAAGAGCAGGAGGAACTCTAAACGCCAACACTTCTCAAGACAGAACATTTTATTATGAATTATTACCTTCAAATCAATTAGAGATGGGTCTTTGGTTAGAGTCTGAAAGGTTACTTCACGCAAAAGTTGATCAGGTTGGAATTGAAACACAGAGAGAAGTTGTAAAAGAAGAAAAAAGACAAAGGGTTGACAATCAACCTTACGGAACATTTATGGAAAACATCTTCAAAAGAGTATATTCAAAACACCCGTATAGATGGGTGCCTATTGGTTCAATGGAAGATTTAGATGCGGCTCAAGAAGAAGATTATGTTAATTTTTACAGAACATTTTATGTGCCTCACAATGTAACATTATCAATTGCTGGTGATATAGACATTGAACAAAGTAAAATTTGGATAGATAACTATTTCGGAACAATTCCTAATGGTGATAAATTAAACGTTTACAGAGACAAGGAGTTTTTAGACTTAGCTCATTTTGCTAAAAAATATAATAAAGAGGTTGGCGCTATAGCACAGTCAAAAAACTTTGTTGGAGATTGGAACAATTTGAGTACTGAAGATTTTATAAAAAAATACTTCAAAAATATATCCTCTAAGCCTCACCCAATTCCTAGACCAGATGTTAAAGAAGGATTATTAAACAAAGAAATTAAAGACACTATTTATGACAACATTCAATTACCAGCTATTATTATGGCCTATAAAACACCAGAATTAAACCACAAAGACCATTATGCTGTAGAAATGTTAGCCATGCTATTATCTCAAGGTAATTCTTCAAGGTTTAATAAAAGTATTGTAGAAAAACAGCGCTTGGCTATGATGGCGGTTGCTTTTCCTTTCCCATTAGAAGACGAAGGCATTGCTTTGTCTTTTGCTTTGGCAAATGTAGGTGTAGATTTAAAAGATTTACAGGAGGCATTAGATAAAGAAATAGAAATTGTACAGCAAAATTTAATCTCAGATGAGGAACTTCAAAAACTTAAAAACCAAATTGAATCTGATTTTATTTCTTCAAATTCTACTATGGCTGGAATTGCAGAGCAATTAGCTCAGTATTACATCTATTACCAAGGCAATACCAATTTAATTAACACTGAAATACAAAAATATTTAAGTGTAACCAAAGAGGATATTAAACGTGTGGCAAATAAGTACTTTGCTAATAACAACAGAGTTATCCTTTATTACTTACCAAAAGAAAATAATTAAAAATTAAAAAAAATGAAATTAAGAATTTTATATACCCTGTTAATCTGCTTCCTTACCATTTCCGTAAGCGCTCAAGTTGACAGAAGTAAGGCGCCAAAGCCTCAACCAAACCCAGAAATAAAAATACAAAAACCTGATGTTTTTAAACTAGATAATGGTTTAACGGTTATTGTAGTAGAAAATCATAAACTACCAAAGGTATCATTTCAAATGTATGTTGATCATCAACCGCTAAAAGAAGGTGATAAAGCAGGATTAAGTGACTTATTTGGTGAATTACTGGGGTCTGGAACAACAAATATGAGTAAAGATGAATTTGACCAAAAAATTGACTTTATGGGGGCTAATTTTTACCCAAATGCTAGTGGTTTTTTTGCATCATCATTAACAAAACATACCGACAAATTGTTAAATTTATTAAGTGATGTTATTTTACACCCTGCTTTTCCTGAAGATGAATTTGAACGAATAAGAGAACAAACGCTCTCTGGTCTTGCAACATCTTCTTCTGACCCAAACTCTATGTCAAACAATGTTTCTAATGTTGTAAACTACGGAAAAGAACATCCTTATGGAGAAGTAGTAACAGAGGAAACTGTTAACGCTATTACTTTGGAGGACATCAAACAACACTATGGCTCGTATTTTAAACCCAATATTTCGTATTTAGTGGTAGTAGGAGATATTACTTCTGATAAAGCAAAATCTTACGCCAACAAATATTTTGGCTCTTGGATAAAAGGTGAGGTTAAAAACCAAACTTACCTAGAAGTAAAAAGAGGAACAAACAATCAAGTATATTTTGTCGATAAACCAGGTGCTGTTCAATCTGTCATCAATATAACACAGACCGTAGATCTAAAACCTGGACACGAAGACGAAATAAAACTTAGAATATATAACCAAATTTTAGGTGGAGGTAGTTTTTCTGCTAGATTAATGTCAAATTTACGAGAAGACAAAGCCTATACATACGGTTGCTATTCTAGAATATATTCTGATGAAATAATCGGAGAATTTTACGCTGGTGGAAGTTTTAGGAATGAAGTTACAGATAGCGCAATCACACAAATTTTATATGAAATTAACCGAATTTACAACGAGCCTGTTAAAGCTAGCGAATTAGACTTGGTAAAAAAATCAATGACTGGAGCATTTGCGCGTTCACTGGAAAACCCACAAACAATTGCAAGATTTGCTTTAAACACAATACGTTATAACTTACCTGATGACTATTACACCAACTATTTGAAAAGATTGGAAGCTGTTACTATAGATGATTTATTAGCAGTAGGTAAAAAATATTTAAACCCAAATCAACTTAACATTATTGTGGTTGGCAATGCAGAGATTGTAGATAAGTTAAAACCTTTTGATACTGACCAAACCATTAGCTATAAAGATGCTTTTGGAAATGAAGCTATAAAATTAAAAGCTGTTCCTGATGGCGTTACTACTAAAAGCATTATTACTGATTTTATTTATAAATCTTTATTGGTAAACAATCAAGCAGAATTAGACGCCAAACTTAAAAAAATTGGTTTTATTCAAACAACAACAGTTGCAAATATTGAACAAATGGGCGCTAAAATAACGGCAATAACATATAAAACAAAGCCCAATAAAAGTGCTTCAATTGTCAGAATGACCCAAGGCGAAGGCGGAAAAGGACAAATCGTTCAAAAAGAGTGGTTTAACGGTACAAAAGGCAGAAGTTTTGTTATGATGCAAGGGTCAAAAGCTTTTTCTGATGAGGAAATCAAAGAAAAACAAAATCAAATATTCCCTTTAGATCAAATGTCTTATTTTACAGATGAAGACCTTACTGTTGAATTACTCGGAATTGACGAAATTGATGGCGTTGAGTATTATAAAATTAAAATTCAAAGAAATGGAAAAGATGACTTTACTTATGAATACTATAACACTAAAACAGGATTATTAGAAATAACTGAAAAGTTTACCTTTGATGAAGAAGGAAACTCTCATTCTGTAAAAATTAAAATTACAGCCTATCAAACTTACGGTAAGGGTAAAAACACAATGCAATTACCAGCCAAAACAATTATGGAAACTGGCGGACCAATTATGGAGCTTGAAACAAAATCGGTTGTAATTAAAAAGAAATCTAAACTAAAAGTATTTGATGGTTACTTTTAATTAATTTAAACCATTAAAATAATTATCTTTATCCCTGTATATCAAAATACAGGGTTTTTTTATGTTCAATTTTCATACACATACCCAAATCAAAGATGCTATTATTAATATTGATGATAAATCATTGTTCCCCTTAAAAAAAAGGTATTACTATTCCATTGGCAATCATCCGTGGCACAATCAATTTACAATTAATGAAATAGAGAAGTTTTTAAAAAATAACCCTCAAATTATTGCAATTGGAGAATGTGGAATTGATAAAATCAAACAACAATTAGATGTTGAAACACAAATAGAAGTTCTAAAAAAACAAATCTATTTATCAGAGAAATTTCAATTACCTGTAATTTTACACATTGTAAAAGGATTTAACGAAATTATTAAACTTAAAAAAGAGATAAAACCTAAACAGCCGTGGATAATTCACGGTTTTAACGCTTACAAACAAACACAAGCCTTAATTGATGCAGAGTTTTATTTTTCTTTAGGTAAGGCACTCTTAACAAACAATAAATTACAACATGCAATTGCATTAATCCCTTTAAACAGAATTTTTTTTGAAACAGATGATAAGGATGTTGAAATAGAAAAAATATATACCTTAGTAGCCAACTTATTGAATATAAAAATAGAGATATTAATTCAACAAATCAATAAAAACTTAACAAGCATATTTAATGGAAAACTGGTTAGAACGTCATGAATTATTGATAGGTAAAGAGGCACAGCAAAAACTTAAAAAAAGCCACGTTTTGATTTGTGGACTAGGTGGTGTTGGCTCTTTTGCAGCTGAATTTATTGCCCGAGCAGGTATAGGTAAAATTACCATTATTGATGGTGACGAATTTGACATAACCAACAAAAACAGACAGCTTACCGCCTTAGATTCAACTATTGGAAGAAACAAAGCTCAAGTATTAGGAGAGAGAATAAAAGATATTAACCCAACTGTTGATTTAACCATAGTTAAAGAGTTTGTTGAACCTCAAAGGGTATGGGAAATTTTAGATGACACCCAACCAGATTACATTATGGATTGTATAGATTCTGTAACACCAAAATTAAATTGGATTAAGGCTTGTATTCGAAAAAAGATTAAAATTATTTCAAGTATGGGTGCAGGAGGAAAACTTGACCCTACCATGGTAAAAGTAGCAGATTTAACTAAAACATACAATTGTAAATTAGCATCTCACCTTAAAAAACGATTAAAACGCGACAAAGTACATGGTAAAGGTGTTCGTGCTGTCTTTTCGTTTGAAGGACAAATAAAATCATCTCTACAATTAACAGATGGCTCAAACTACAAAAAATCTTTTTATGGAA
>DQTE01000079.1 GCA_015662905.1 Crocinitomix sp.
AAATGATCAGTCCAATCACCTTTTAACCTCATTTGTATAGGAATAGAATCAGTTTTTGTTAAAATAAAAGCATTGACATATTTTTTATTAGCTTGCGTTATAATTTTTGAATTGATAGCGTTTTCAACGTAGTTATTTAACTTCTTTTGAGATGAGTCAGGAATGTAAATTTCCAAATGCGTATCGTAATCATGCTCATTAATTTTGGTGGTTCTTACAATTTTAAAATCATCAAAATAAGCTTTTTTGCCTCCTGCAAAAACAAAAATCGTTATAGTTTCGTAATTTTCATTAGCATATAGTGTAATTGAGTGATGTCTCCACCCGTCTTTTGCTGGCATTCTATGAACATGAGTTCTTTTATATAAATCATTTTCAGAAGTACAAATCAGTGTTCCGTCTTGAGTGCCTTCTTTTTGCCAAGCAGAGGCATAAATAAATTCTCCTTTTTTGATATTAGGAATTTTAATAGAGAATCCATACAAATGAGTACTATCTAATTTCACGCAATATTTTCCTGTTCTTGCAAATTCATTTGTTCGCATGTTCGCAGATTCAAAAGTGTATTGGTGTAGTGAATCAGTTAAAAAGTCCCCTTCAACAAATTCTGCACTAGACTGATAAACGATAGGTTTTTGAATAGAATCATTAACATTGCAACTGAATACAAAAACAATTGTTAAAACAAAAAATCCAATTTTTATTGCTATTTTCATAAGTTAAAAACGCAAATTTAGTTAAAGAATTACAAAAAAAATTAAAAACATATTTATTCTTAATTTTTATATTGTAAATTTACGTCCTCAGAACTATTTTTTCTATGACTAAAAACCAAAAAACAAAAGACATACTTGATAAAAAACTACAGCGTTTAATCATTATCATAACGTGGGTATTAGCTTTTATTCCTTTTTTTGCCATTGTTTTTATGTTGGAACGTTCAAAAGCAAATATTCCTCAATTTGAGGAATTGTCTAATCCGCCAGACAAACAAGCTTCCATTATTTTTACGGCAGATAAAAAAGAAATGGGGCGTTTTTGGAGTGTTAATCGTAAAAGTGTGCCGTACAGTCAAATTTCTTCTTATGTAATATCGGCCCTTATAGCCACAGAGGACAAACGTTATTATGAGCATTCAGGTGTTGATGGAGAAGGTTTGTTAAGAGCAGTAGGATATGCCGCCATTGGTAAAAACAAAGGGGGGGCTAGTACCATATCTCAACAATTAGCAAAACTTTTATACACACTGCAAGATACAGCAAGGGGTGGAGTGGCTAAAAATAAATGGGATAGATTAAAACAAAAGTTTGGAGAGAATGTGCTAGCTGTTAGGTTAGAAAAAGCTTATACTAAAGAAGAAATTCTGACCATGTATTTGAACAATTTTGATTTTTTAAATAATGCTGTAGGTATCCAAACAGCTTCTCATGTTTATTTTAATAAAGCGCCAATTGATTTAAAAATTGAAGAAGCTGCTATGTTAGTTGGAATGGCTAAAAACCCTTCTTTGTTTAATCCGCTTAGGCATCCCGACACTACAAAACACAGGAGAAACGTAGTTTTACATCAATGGCTGAAAGATGCCGATAATCCCAATCTAACTGCTACAATTACTAAATCACAATATGACTCTCTAAAAGAATTACCCATAGTGTTAGATTATCAAGTGGTTGATCATAAAAAGGGAATAGCACCTTATTTTAAGGAAGTCATAAGAGGAGAGTTAACCAAAACATTTGCAGAGAAAAACCCTGATGGTTCATATAAATATGCTAAAAAAAATGGGGATCCTTATAATATATTTAAAGATGGTTTAAGGATTTATACCACGATAGACTCTAGGATGCAAGAGTATGCAGAAAAAGCAGTTGTTAAACATTTTGCTACTACATTGCAAAAAGAATTTGATAAAAATAATTATAAAAAAAACAATGATAAAGCGCCTTTTGCCAAAAATACTAAGTCTGAGGTTATTGAATCTATAATGAAACGTGCCATGAAAAATTCTGAGCGTTATTATCAAATGTCGCATAATGGAGCATCAACAAAAGAAATAGAAAAAGCGTTTAATACTCCAACAGAAATGAAAGTATTTTCTTATGATGGCATGATTGACACAGTTATGACACCAATGGACTCATTAAGATATTATAAAGGATTTTTACAAGCTGGTTTACTTTCTATGGATCCTAAAACAGGCTTTGTAAAAGCTTGGGTTGGAGGTCCTAATTATGACTTTTTTAGATACGATCACGTTAAACAAGCAAAAAGACAAGTAGGCTCAACCATTAAGCCGTTTGTTTATGTCGCAGCTTTAGGAGTGGGAAAAATTACACCTTGTAAAACTTATGCCGATTTAAGTTATTGTATTGACGTACCAGTGTCACCTACCAGAAATAAGGCATGGTGTCCTAAAACAGGAACAAAAAACACAGGAGCACCAATACCAACCAAATGTGCCTTAGCTGGGTCGCTGAATAATATAACAGTGGCAATTATGCGTGATTTAGGTGCTGTAGAAGGTCCAAAGTTGTTAGAAAAATTACTTAAACAAGTAGGGATATATTTAAGACAAGAGGATGTAGTTCCTTCAATGTGTTTAGGACCAATGAATTTATCTCTTTTTGAAATGGTGGGGGCGCAGAGTACTTTTGCCAATAAAGGAGTTTTTATAAAACCTGTATATATTATGCGAGTTGAAGATAAAAACGGTAACGTAATAATAGATTTAGAATATGAAATGCGTGAAGCTATGCCTGAAGAACTTGCTTATACAATGATTGGTATGATGAAAGGGGCTGTAAATGGAGCAGGTAATATATACCAAGATGGAAAAGTATATGCTACAAGTAGTAGTCTAAGAAGTTCAAGACCATGGGGAGGGATTAAGTATCCAACAGCAGGTAAAACAGGAACAACAAATGGCGCTTCTGACGGATGGTTTATGGGATTGACCCCTGATTTAGTGACAGGAGTTTGGGTAGGGGCTGATGACATGCAAATCCATTTCCGTTCATACCCTTGGGGGCAAGGAGCACGTATGGCATTACCAATTTATGGGTACTATATGCAGGAAGTATATAAAGACAAGAGCATAAAAATTTCAAAAGGTGATTTTGAAGCACCTCCTTTTTATGATAATACAATTTTTAATTGCTCTAAATCTGATGCAACAGGTGGTGGAGAAATTGATTTTTAAAATATAAACACTATGAATAAAGTAGTTAAAAACGTAACAGAAGCACTAAAAGGTATAGAGGACGGCATGACTTTGATGCTAGGTGGGTTTGGTCTTTGTGGTATTCCAGAAAATAGTATTGCCGAACTCGTAAAAATGAATATTACCAATCTAACTTGTATTTCTAACAATGCAGGAGTAGATGATTTTGGACTAGGTTTATTGTTACAAAAAAAACAAATTAAAAAAATGATTTCATCTTATGTAGGTGAAAATGATGAGTTTGAAAGACAAATGTTGTCAGGAGAGCTAGAAGTAGATTTAATACCACAAGGTTCTTTAGCTGAAAGATGTAGGGCAGGCGGAGCTGGTATTCCAGCTTTTTATACACCAGCAGGTTATGGTACAGAAGTAGCAGAGGATAAAGAAGTGAAAATTTTTAATGGCAAACCTCATATTTTAGAAACAGCCCTAACCGCAGATTTTGCTATTGTTAAAGCTTGGAAAGGTGATACAGAAGGAAATTTAATTTTTAAAGGCACGGCTAGAAATTTCAATCCTGCTATGGCTATGGCTGGTAAAATTACTATTGCAGAGGTAGAAGAACTAGTACCCGCAGGTGAGTTAGACCCTAACTTTATTCATACACCCGGAATTTTTGTTCAACGTATTTTTCAAGGAGAAAAGTTTGAAAAAAGAATTGAACAACGTACCGTACGTCAATGTAAATAGATTTAAAATTGTATATTATGGCTTTAGATAAAATAGGAATAGCAAAAAGAATAGCTCAAGAGTTAAAAGATGGTTGGTATGTTAATCTTGGGATAGGAATTCCAACTTTGGTGGCTAATTACGTACCAAAAGGTATCTCCGTTGAATTTCAGTCTGAAAATGGTATTCTTGGAATGGGAGAATTTCCTTGTGATGGTGAAGAAGATGCAGATTTAATTAATGCAGGTAAACAAACTGTAACTTTAAATAAAGGAGCGGTATTATTTGATTCTGTAACCTCTTTTGCTATGATTAGGGGACAACACGTTCAACTAACAGTATTAGGAGCTATGGAAGTAGCGCAGAATGGAGATATAGCCAACTGGAAAATACCAGAGAGAATGGTTAAGGGAATGGGAGGCGCTATGGATTTAGTAGCTTCAGCTCAAAACATAATTGTTGCCATGATGCACACTAATAAAAAAGGTGATTCTAAAATTCTTAAAAAATGTAGCCTACCTTTAACTGGGGTGGGGTGTGTAACTAAAATAGTAACCAACTTGGCTGTTTTAGAAGTGAGAGATAATAAGTTTTATTTGTTAGAAAGAGCACCTAGGGTTACTGTTGACGAAATCAAAAATGCTACCCAAGGCGAACTTATTGTACCTGACCATGTACCAGAAATGACCATCGATTAAAACATTTAATAGTAGATGATTTGTAGGAGGTATTTATAGTATAATTATTTCTGAGCACGGATGGTTTTCAAAAACTATTGCATAATCACGGATAAACTCAACCCAAAAATGTATCGCCTAATTAAAATCACAGAATAAAGTTAGTAAAAAAACAGTTTACATCTCTTTACTTCATCATTTCTTCTATTGCAACCTTCAATTGTTGGTCAATTCCTTTTGTAAGGGTTTCGTAATCATTATTAACCTTTAAATCTGGCTGTAACTCATGATTTTCTACCAAATATCCTTCTTTAACGGCTCTCATTCCAATTTGAGGTATCCCAAACACTGTTTGACCATCTATCATTGTCTCCCACCACACTGCAGTACCTGTACCCGGCACTGGCATACCAATAAGTTTTCCAATACCTAATGATTTATAAGCAAATGGAAATAAATGAGCGTCAGAATAATTGCCCTCACTCATTAAAACACAAGATGATTTTTGCCATTTCCATATTGGTTCTCCTCCCATATTTTTTTGACCTCTTGGTTCAAATTTCATGTACATTTTACCTGATAAAAAAGTTGCTAAATCATCATGTAACCAACCGCCTCCGTTAAATCTTGTATCAATAATCAATGCTTTTTTCTTGTGTAATTCACCCAAAGCCTTGTCAAACAATTCTCTAAAACTTCTTGAATTCATGTTTTTTATATGTACATAACCAAGCTCTCCGTTAGACAATTCTTCCACTGTGTTTGCACAGTTTTTAACCCATCTTAAATACGCCAACTCTAACTGTTGCCTGGTAGAAATAGGCTTAATAATTTGTTCCCACGTTTTACCATTTTCATCTTTTAAGCCTAATAATACACGTTTGCCAACCTTTCCGTTAAGTAAAGGATAATAATTCTCATCTTTTTTTAGTTCTACGCCGTCTATTGACGTAATAATAACACCTGGCTTAATATCTTTTGAAGCATAGATTAATGGACTTTTAGGTAAAATTTCTACTATTTTTAAACCATCCCCTTTAAACCCCTTATCAAAATAACAACCAAACTCAGCTGTAGGCTTATTTTTTGTTTTAGCTCTATACCTTGCTCCTGTATGAGACGCATTAAGCTCGCCTAATAACTCTGATAACATTTCTGCAAAATCAAAACCATTATTAATGTGCGGTAAAAATTTAGCATAAATCTTTTTATATGACTCCCAATCTACACCGTGTAAGTCTTTAACATAAAATTTTTCTCTCACTTGACGCCATGCATGTTCAAACATATATGCTCGTTCTTTAGGGTAATTGACTATCATTTCCGAACTAAACGAAATAGGTTTAGCACTTCCACTTTTAACATCAACTTTGGTTAAATTTCCGCTTTTCATCATAAACAAATGACTTTCTTTTTTGTCAAATTCTAAACCACCTACCCAGCTACTTAACTTTGTTAAAATTTTTGTTTTATGCTCTTTAAAATTGGTTTTCCATAAATCAAACCCTTTTTCAAAATTGACAAGATAGTACATTACAGTTCCTTCGTTATTTACAACAAAATCACCTAAAAAAGATGAATTTACTGTCAAGCGTACTTTTCTATTTTCAATGCCGTCTAAATCTATTTTAATTGGCTTTACTTTTTTCTCTAATTTTTCGTTCTCCTTGTCTTTATTATCCTCCTCACTATCAGATTTAGTTTCTTTTTTTAAACTTTTCCACTCCTCATACTCCTCCTTATTTAAAGTAAACTTATAGTAAGCATCCTGCGTTAAAAATATGGCTTCAACATCTGATTGATTTCCCCAGCTACCATGTGACCTGAACCCAAATTTACCTGTAGAATAATATATCATTTCTCCATCCATAGCAAATTTAGGACTGCCTTGACCATATCCGCTTTTTGTTAAATTGATTGGTTTTTCCCTTCCATTTGCATTGATTAAACATATATCTGACGTCCATCTTTCAAACTCAAAAAATTGAGCTATAATCCACTTACTGTCAGGTGACCAAGTAAAATATTGATCGCCATCAGAATAAGAATAATTATATTGTCCATCTAATACTGTTCGTGTTTTTTTGCTTTTTAAATTTATCACCCTAATTGTTGTTCTGTTTTCTAAAAAAGCTACTTCTTTTCCATCAGGTGAATATTGAGGTTGAAACGTTTCTTTACCATTATTAATAAGTTCTTTTTCATCAATTAATGTCGCATTATAAAAATACTTGTCGCTTTCTCTCTTAATAGTAGCCTCATAAATATTCCAAGACCCTTCTCTTTCACTGGCATAAATAATTTTTTTACCATCAGGACTAAAAGACACATTTCGTTCTTGCTCAGGCGTATTTGTAATTCTTTTTGTCGTTGCATACTCGGTTGATGTTACAAACACTTCTCCTCTGTGAATAAAAGCAATTTGTTTACCGTCTGGCGATACAGAAAAATCAGTAACCTTACTTCTAACCGATTTAGTGGTAATTGGATTTACAACATTGTCTTTAAATATTAAAACATTAACTTTTTGATATTCCCCGTTTTCAAAGACGTAAATTTCTCCATCATATCCAAAACATAGTTTATTGTTTTTAGACACTGACAAAAATCTAACCGGATTAGTTTTGAAATACGTGATTTGTAACATATAAGGTGACTTTTTGTTTCCTCTCCAAATATTGAAACTTCCTGATTTTTCCGATAAAAAATAAAAGTTATCATCATCTATAAATATAGGATTTCTGTCTTCACCATTCCATTTGGTTAGTTGCTCATAGTGTTTAGTTTTGAAATTATAAGTAAAAATATCTCTTGTAACAGATGACATATGATGTTTACGCCAAGGGTCTTCATATCCTTTTTTATTATGGAATATTATCTGATTTCCAGTAGCATTAAATTTAACATCTTCTGCGGTTATAGTTAAAATTTGTATTTCTCTCCCACCTTTTAAATCTACTTCGTACAATTCACTTAATCTTGGATAAGGAAATTGAACTGATTTGACATCATCTAACCTTGTTGACCCAAAAATAACTTTTTTATCGTCATTTGAAAATGTATAGGGAAAATCATTAGAAGAGTGATGCGTTAACTGTTTTGGCTTTCCTCCATTTAAAGGTATTAAAAACACATCAAAATTACCTTCTCTATTAGATGTAAAAGCAATTGATTGACCATCATTTGACCATATCGGCATAAAGTCATGACTTATATGTTGGGTGATTTGTATCGCCTTTCCACCTTTACTACTTACTACAAAGATGTCTCCCTGATAAGAAAAAGCTATCTTACTGCCATCAGGTGAAATACTCGGATATCTCATCCATAGAGGAGAATTTGAGAAAGAGGTTAAAGTAAAGAAAATCGTGAAAACAAAAAAAAGTTTTATGATTTGAATTTGTTGTAATAATTTCATTCTATTTTTTTAGCCATAAAGATATAAAAAATTAAAACCTATAGTACTAAATCTTTATTTTGTTCTCTATAATTCTTAAAACCAATATTTTTAAAAGACACAAAACAGATAACCGTTTAAATTGTTATATTTCCATTTATAATCGATTTGAGCCTATTATTTATTAAGGTGCGTTTATACCAAAAATATGTTGTAATTTTATTTTTCGATTTACAAAAAAACTAATGAACTATGAATAAATTATTTAGCCTAATTTTTGTTGTTTTACTTACAATAAACGCATACTCAAAGACATACTCTTATAGTTTTGAAGGTGTTATAGAATTAAATGAAATTACAAACTTTGAAAAAGAGTGCGCTAAAATAAAGTTTATTAAAAAAGTAAAAATCAAGTATAAGCCAGATTCTCAAAAAGGAGAAATTATCATAATAACAGAAGATTTTCCAAAAGGACAAAGACAAGAAGGAAAAGATTCTTTTCAGCCAACTGAAGTAAAAAAGTTTATTCTTAGCAAAGGTTTAACACCTTTAAATTTTAGAGAAATTAAAAATTAACCCCAAAATTATGAAAAAATTAATTCTATTTGTATTTGCCAATACAATTGCCATTTTGAGTGCACTCGCACAATCAGATGGGTGTTCATTTGCCACATCAATAAATATGAATTCAACCTGCGTTCCTACATCTGGAACAACAACTGGCGCTACCCAAACCTTTGCTGGCTGTACGGGTACAGCTGATGATGATGTTTGGTATCAGTTTGTCGCAACTACATCATCTGTCCAAATCACAGTAACTGCGGGTGACGTAAATTTTGACCCTGTTGTACAACTATTTTCAGGAAATTGTAGTACCTTAATATCCTTATCGTGTACAGATAATGCTTTAGGTGGGGGCACAGAAATTTTAAATTACAACGGTTTAACCCCAGGACAAACCTATAGGATACGTGTTTTTCATTACTACACGGGTTCTGGCTCAGGGAACTTTACTATTTGTGTTGCAAATGCGCCACCCCCTCCTTCAAATGATGATTGCGTAAACGCTACATCTTTACCTGTAAATACTACTTGTAGTTACACTAATGCAACAACAGATGGTGCTAGTGAATCTCAAATAGGTTGTGCAGGAAATGCTGATGATGACGTTTGGTTTAGCTTTGTTGCTACGAATTCAGTTCAAAATGTATTGGTTAATCCAATTGATAACTTAGACTTAGTTTTTCAAGTTTTTGAAGGCACTTGTTCTAACTTAAACTCCTTACTATGTGAAGATAATGGATTTACAAATGATATTGAACAATCAGATATTGTTGGGTTAACACCCGGTCAAACCTATTTTATAAGGGTTTACGACTATTACGGTGGCATAACTGGGGATTTCCAGATTTGTGTAACAGGTCCTCCTACTCCCGCACCAGTTAATGATGAACCTTGTACTGCAATAGCTCTTCCTCCTGTTACTTCAGAATGTAACTATGGATTTTATACTACAATAGGAGCAACAGCTTCAACCGGTGCACCAACACCTTTTAGTTGCGCTGGGGGTTCACCTCCTGCAATTGGTGGATTTTCTTCTTCTTCTCAAGACGTTTGGTTTTCTGTAACTGTTCCTTCAACGGGGAGCATAGATATTATACCTCAACCAAATGGTGGTGCTGGAACTATTTCTGATGGTGTAATGGCTCTTTACTCAGGAACTTGCTCCTCACTAACACAAATAGCTTGTTCTGATGATTACAATTATCCTGGTTCTTCTAACGATTTATTACCTCTTATAACGGCTAGTGGATTAACGCCTGGCACTACTGTTTACATTAGATATTGGGGGTTTGGCTCCTCATTTGGAAACTTTGGTCTATGTGTGACAACCACAACAAATGATGATTGTGCTAATGCACTATATATCTGTGATCCTAATGGTTATAGTGGCTCTACAAGTCCAGCATATACACCTGATAGACCTAGTAATATGCACGGAAATAACGAAACTTCTGCAGGTGTAAATCTTCCAAATGGTACAGACAGTGGCGGTCCTTTTGGTGATGGGCAACCCTGGGATATGAGCTATTCATTTAGCGGTTCACCTGCACTTGATGTAAACATAGAAAACAATAGCTGGATAAAGTTTACCGCATCAGCAACAACTGTTACCTTAAATGTAAGTATTTACGATTGCTGGGTAGGTAATTACCCTTCTGGTGGAATGCAAATGCAAATTTTTGAAGCTAATAATTGTACAAATTTTATTCCTGTATCAAATTTTGCTGAAAGTAGCTCTGGCTTTGTATTAACAGCCAATAATCTTACCGTGGGTCAAGATTATTATTTAATGATTGATGGTTACGCAGGTGATATCTGTAATTATACAATAACTGCTAACTCTGGTGTACAATTCCCTGACATAACACCAAGTGCACCTACCATCTGTCAAGGAACACCTATTACACTAACTGCTCCTGCTGGTGCAACAAGCTATTATTGGCCTCACTCTGGTGAAACAACACAAAGTGTTGTAGTAACACCACCAACTACACAAACTTATGTGGTTGAAGTGACAGGGCTGTGTAGCTATAAGCAAACACTTACTGCTGTTGTTACTGTTAATCCAACTCCAACTGTTTCTTCTATAACTACAAATAGCAGCGCAATTTGTAGTGGTGATAATGCTATATTTACTATTAATGGCACGCCAAACTCAACGGTTACATATAACTTAAACTCTGGCAGTAATCAAACCATATCAATTGGTGCAAGTGGAACAGCAAATATTACAGTAAACAATGCAACAACTACACAAACCTTAACTTTAGTAAGTGCTTCAAACAGTTATGGATGTAGTAGTACCCTTACAAATATTGAAACAATAGTGGTTAACCCTAACCCTAATATCACTTCTGTTGTAGGGGCAAACCCTACCGCTTGTGGCGGTAACGATGGTAGCATTACCATTTCAGGTTTAAATGCCAACACAAATTACAACTTAACCTATAATAATGGTGGTACAACCGTTGGACCTAGTGCTGTTACAACTAATACTTCTGGTCAAATTATCATTAGCGGTTTAACGCAAGGTAATTATAATACCTTTGTGGTTGAGTTATCTGCTACCAGCTGTACAACAACTGATAATACATCTATAAGTTTAACAGACC
>DQTE01000115.1 GCA_015662905.1 Crocinitomix sp.
GAAGATTTAAATAAGAGTCAAGATAGAGTTTTACGATTGCCTGAAGATGGACAATTCTTAGTTGTCGGTGGACCAGGAACAGGTAAATCTGTTGTTGCCTTATTGAGGGCTATGAAGTTTGAAAAAAATAAAGATTATATTTTTTTAACTTTTAATCATGTTTTGGTCTCTGCAACATCTCAATTGGTTGATATTCGATTACAAAGCTGGACATTGAAATCCTGGTTTTATAAGTTACAATATCATTTAATGAAGGAAAATATGCCTCAACAAGAGGACTATAAACCTGATTATGATGAAGTAATTAAAAGATTTGAATCTCTTGAGCCACAAGAAAGACCTCTTCATATTATTATAGATGAGGGGCAAGATATGCCTATAAAATTTTATGAATCACTTATCTCCTGTGGCTATGAAAATTTTTTTATTGTTGCTGACCAAAATCAACAAATTACGGAAGACAATTCAAGTAGACAAGAGTTAACTGATATTTTAGGACTTGATATAGAAGATGTGATTGAGTTAACTGAAAATTTTAGAAATGGTTATCCTATAGCTCTTTTTGCAAATGAGTTTTTTACAGACCCCTCTAGTCCTGCCCCAGAGTTACCTTCTGTGACTAGAGAACTTGGAATACCTACGCTTTATGAGTATAAAAATTATGCAGATTGTGTAAAACTAATATTACGTGAGTTTGATAGAGATGATAGAAGTTTAATAGGTGTTGTTGTTGCTAATGATACGCTTCGAGATACCTATGCTATTGCTTTGCAATCAGTAGAGGTAAATCTTGATAATCCAAGAGCTATTGTCTCTACTTATTCAAGTAAAGAGAAAGCGTCTGTTACTATAAACTTTAGTGAAGGTGGCATAGTTGTTTTGAACGATAAATCGATAAAAGGTTTAGAGTTTGATGTAGTTTTTATTGTTATAGATGGATTTAAAATCTATAACAATGATATAGATAGTATGAAAAAAAGATTTTATGTAATGAATTCAAGAGCAATTAAAAAATTGGTTTTGTTTAAAAGTGAAGATTATAATGGTGGAGTAGAACAGATACTTCCTGATGATGAGAATATATTAAAAAGAGAGGTATTAAGAAATGGCTAAGAAGAAAACTCAATGGCTACTGCCAACCAATACAGAAAATTTAAAGATGATAATTGCCCAAGGGCTAATTTCATCTTCGGATGGATTTACAAAGTATTATAGTGATGTTTTGGAGCTTGTTCCAAATTATATACCTCTATTTAAAGATGAAATACCATCTACATTATTAAATTATGTGCTGAGTGAAGACAATAGTTTGACTCCTGTAATTTTAGATATTGATTTAAAAAAAATGTCAAATGGTATAAAGATACTTCAAGATGATAAATTGGTTAATTTAGAGGGAGAGGTGGATAGTGCAGATGTAGTGTTTATTTTAGCTCCATTGCCATTGTCTTTTATTTCAACTCTTATATTTTCTTCAAAGGATGTATTAAAAGAGTTTGAGGAGGATTCAAAACTTTATAGTAATGTTGTTTTAAATGATTTAAAACTTTCATCAACTGTAGCAGAACAGAAGCTTTTTAAATCAAGTAATCTTTCAGTTGATTGGGTCAATGATTTAAAAAAAATAAAAACAATGGATGTTGATGAAGTAGATTATAAAAAAGTCTATGCTTATGGAGGATTACTTTTAAATTTATTTTATTTTGCTAAAAATGGAAATTTGAGTAACGATAACTATAAACTTTTTAGTGATTTTTCAGAAGAGAAAAAGAGCCAAGATATAGATATATATGATTATTTTAAAGATTTTGATATAAATAATGCTGATATTAAGAAAAAAATGGATAATGGGTTAATAGATATTGCCATAAACTCAAAAGATTTTAAAGAAGATGTATTAAAGTTTTTAGAATATGGAAACTGGGATGAACGAACTCAAAAAAGAACACAAGAGCTTGCCGATAAATTAAAAGGGTTTGAGTCAAATACAAATAAAACAGTATCTGAACAGTTCCATGAAGCTAAAACACGTTTAGAAAAAATACTTTTGATGCTGTTTTTACGAGAAGATACGGAAGCTTTAATGGAGTATACACTCGAATTATTTTGTGAAGAAGATTATATTAATTTTGCCATGATGTTTGGCATTCGTGATAAGTTTATTAAGATGCCCAAAGAGTTGAGAGAGTTTACTGGTTTACAAAGTTTTGTATCTCTAAAAATGGCTGAATATGCTCATACTACTATAGAGAGTAATATAAAATTTAAATCTACCATCAAACCTTTAACTGTTATAGAACTATTTAATAAAAATAGTTTAAAGAAGAGACTTATTAAAGAGTTAGAGGTTGAATCCTGTATAAGAACTATAATGCAAAACAAAGAATATTTTAGTAAAAGTGGAATTAATACATATATTGGTTTCATTGAACCGAAATATGAAACTCACGAAGAAGAGTATTTTAAGATTCTTTCTAAAAGAAAAATAACTAAAGAAGAATATAATAACTTTGTAAAGATGAAATAAAATGACAATAATTCCTAGCACTCCACATAAAACAGATAGCAGAGCAGAAAACCGTGTTTTTGATAAGCTTCGTGAATCATTTGTAAATGACCC
>DQTE01000068.1 GCA_015662905.1 Crocinitomix sp.
TATAAATTAAATCGTAGATACTTCAAAGACAACCTATTTGATAGACTAACATTTGCTGTAGCCAAAAGTTATTGGTATAATTGCGGTTAATCAGTAAATATTTTTATAAAAAACAAAAAGTTACCATATTATATGGTAACTTTTTGTTTATAGGTATAAGGGTATTTATTAAAAGTTTATCTTGTAATAGTCACGTAGCCTTGATAGTTTTCTATTTCTCCGTTTTCTTTAACTAATTGTACTACCCATATATAAACACCTTCAGATGCTGGTACACCATCTTTAAAGTTGGTACCATCCCAAGGTTTATTTATATCTTTAGTTTCAAATATGATATTTCCTTGTCTGTTATAAATTAACATTGTAAATGGAAGATTTAGTACTGGCAAAGCTTTTGGAATAAAGTAATCATTCAAATCATCTCCATTAGGTGAAAAAGCTTTTGGTGCTAATAGTGTATAATCTTTATTTACTGAAATCATTTTTGTTGTAGTGGCACTACACCCTTCATTATTAGTTGTTGTTAACGTAACCCAGTAGTTACCTTTTACTTTTAAGGTGTATTCAAAATTTCTTGATTCTGATATAAGTCTGCTATTTATTTCCCATTTTGAGCTTGTATTTTCAGAAGTATTTATAAACTGGTAATAAGGCATTACACCTTCAATAAATTCAAAAGTAAAATCAGCCAAAGGTACATTCAATACTGTAATCTCAACAGGGTCTGACACTTTTATTATTTCATCTGTTTTTCTATCTTTTAAGGTTAAAGATACTTCATAGCTTCCTGCTTTTTTGTACTGATGATTTACGTTTTCTGAAGCTATAATTGTACCATCACCTAAACTCCATTCATAAATAACATTTTGATTAGGGATTGATGGTCTAAACTCAAAAACTTCATTTAAGCATTTGGAATAATCATTTACTAATATTTGTGATTGAACGATTTTAGAATTGATTATCTGCGAGTTGTTATTTTTTGTTATTTCACTACCATTATCTATAGAATAATCTGATTTTTTTTGATTTACTATTTCATCAGCTTTTTGGTTGGCTAAATCCTTATCATCTGCATTATTTCTTGTAACATTAGAGGTAGCAATTTGGGTGCTTGTATTTGGTAACTTATCTATTTGATTTTTGTTTTTATTGTTTGTGCTTTCTTCAACTATAACAGTAGAGTTGTTATCTTTTTCAATTTTATTATTAAAATTAGTTTTAACTTGATTAACTACTATTGTATTATCATCACTTTGATTGTGAGATGAAAAATAGTACACTCCAGCTGCAATAACAACTATAGCCGCAACTCCTGCAAGCCTTCTATATAGTGGCGATTTAGATTTGCCGAGTTTTTTCTCTAAACCTGACCAATGAGATGCATTATAAGTTGCTTCATAATTGGCTAGTGCTTCTTTTATTTTTTTATCAAATTTATCCATTTTACAATGTCTTTAACTTAATTTTTGTCTTAATTTTTGTTTTGCCTTAGCAAGATTAGATTTTGAAGTTCCTTCATTTATTCCTAAGTATTCAGCAATTTCTTTGTGCGAATACCCTTCAATTACAAAAAGGTTAAATACCATTCTGTAACCTGGTGGCAATTCGCTAATTGCTTTTATGGCTTGTTCTGCTTTAATTTTTATTTCAGCATCTGCTTCCTGACTTTCAAACGGGATATCCTCTTCTAAATTTTTGATTTGTATCTCTTCTTTTAACTGAAAAGGATCTCGTTTATTTTTTCTAATTTGGTCAATAGCAGTATTCACCATTATTCTTTTAATCCAACCTTCCAAAGAACCTGTAAAATTGTAAACTTCTATTTTTTTATACACTTTAATAAATCCATTTTGCACTATATCTTTAGCTTCATCTGGATTTTTTGCGTATCTCATGCAAACACCCAACATTTTACCATAATAGAGGTCAAATAATTTTTTTTGATATTTGCGTTTGTTTTTAACGCATCCTTCTATTATTTTTTTGAGTTCTTGCTTAGTTTCCACAAATTTTACACTTTATAAACGTACACTTTTTTAGTAGGTTGCTTTTTATGATATTTTTTTTGAAACAAATATACTTCAATCTATTTATTGAGAGTAATTTTACACGATAGTTTTTTAAAATCAAAAGAAAGAACGATATAATCTTTTAGTATTACATTTTGAGATTGATTATAAATTATTTACTAAATTCGTGGCAAAGATTAAAATATTAACATAAAATAAAAAAACATGAAAGTAACAGTAGTAGGTGCAGGTGCCGTTGGTGCAAGTTGTGCCGAGTATATTGCCATTAAGGATTTCGCATCAGAAGTTGTCATTTTAGACATAAAAGAGGGATTTGCAGAAGGTAAAGCTATGGATTTAATGCAAACTGCATCATTAAATGGTTTTGACACTAAAATTGTTGGAACTACAAATGATTATTCCAAAACAGCTGGCAGTGATGTTTGTGTAATTACATCAGGTATTCCACGTAAACCTGGAATGACAAGAGAGGAATTAATCGGTATTAATGCAGGCATAGTTAAATCTGTTTCGAGCAGTTTATTAGAGCACTCACCTAACACTATTATTATTGTAGTTTCAAACCCTATGGACACCATGGCATATTTGGTTCATAAAACTACAGGATTACCTAAAAATAGAGTTATTGGAATGGGTGGTGCATTAGATTCTGCACGTTTTAAGTACAGATTAGCTGAGGCTTTAGGCGCACCTATCTCTGATGTTGATGGAATGGTTATTGGTGGACACTCTGACAAAGGGATGGTACCTTTAATAGAAAAAGCGACCAGAAATAGTGTTGTTGTGTCAGAATTTATTTCAAAAGAAAGAATGCAACAAGTTGTTGAAGATACAAAAGTTGGTGGTGCTACGTTAACTGGATTATTAGGCACTTCTGCTTGGTATGCACCTGGTGCTGCAGTGTCTGAACTAGTTAAAGCTATTGCTTTAGATTCTAAAAAAATGTTTCCTTGTTCAGCACTATTAGAAGGTGAGTATGGATTAAACGATTTGTCAATAGGTGTTCCGTGTGTGTTAGGCGCAAATGGTATTGAAAAAATTGTTGAAATTAGTTTAACTGATGCTGAAAAGGCAAAACTATCAGAATCTGCAGAAGGTGTTAAAAAGACAAATGGATTATTAGAACTATAACTAATTCTATCATAATATTTAACAATAAAAGGTTATCAGAAATGATAGCCTTTTTTTATTTATTAAAATCTTTTGGATTCAAATCAGAAAAAGTTTTAATACCTTTTAAAAACTTATGGGCAATGATGCTTTTATTGTATAGGCCAACAGGGTTAAATGTCGTTTGGTCTTGTTTTATTGCTTTACGTTTTTTTATTAAACTTGGCAATTGGACGTAAAATGAAAAATGTGCTTTTACAATTGCCCAGATATGAGAAAATTGTAATTTTATTAAAAACAATCCACCAGCTAAGCCATCCAAAAACAGCCTTTTTAATATCTTAAAAAATAGAAAACCGTCATAGTTCTTTGTTATCATATAAAGACTGTTTCTAAAGTTTAAATATGTTTTTTTAGGACTCATGTAATTAAGCGTCCCTCCTCCTACATGATAAACTGTAGATTGAGCACAATAATAAAGTTTATAATTATACTTTTTCAAACGCCAACACATATCTATTTCTTCCATGTGAGCAAAAAAATCCTCATCTAAGCCTCCTATTTTGTGGTACAATTTTGAACGAATAAATAAGCAAGCACCACTTGCCCAAAATACTTCTTTATTTTGATTGTACTGTCCTTTATCTTCCTCAACTATATCAAACAAACGACCTTGACAAAAAGGATAGAAATCTTTATCTAAAAAACCACCTGCAGCCCCTGCATGTTCAAATAGTTTTTTATTATGGTAAGCAAGTATTTTAGGTTGAACACCAGCAATAGACTTATCAGATTCCATTAAGTCAATGCAAGGCTTTATCCAGTTAGGCGTTACTTCAATATCTGAATTTAATAAAACATAGTAATCAGCTTCTATTTGTTTTAGGCCATCATTGTATCCTTTAGCAAAACCACCATTTTGTGAGTTAACAATAACTTTTACATCAGGAAAATTACTTTTAAGCAATTTAACTGAATTATCCGTTGAACAATTATCTACTACATAAACGGAAGCCTTTTTAGAATTTAAAAGTACACTCGGTAAAAAATCTTTCAAAAACTTTTCACCATTATAATTAAGTATAACTACTGCTATTTCCAAAGTTTAAATTATTAAGCAACGAAAATAATACTAATTATTGAAATAGATTCCACTTTGTCCACCATAATGATCATAGTTTCCATCATTAGGGTCATCAATATTTACGTTTGGCGAATCTCTTTTATGTAAGTCACGTTGCCAGCGGTAATTTTGTAGTTCACCTCTTAAATCACTATGTAACATAGGGTAGTCATTGGTAATTAAATCCGGATTATAAAATACAAATCTTATATTATTGAAATTACCTACTTTATAGTAATGCCATATTTGGTAGGGGTAAGCAGATGGCTCTGAAGGTCTATCGGTTATATAATTAGGTGCACCGTATCTTAGGTACACTCTTCCTCTATCCGTTTCAAAACCGTGTTTTATTTGTGTTGAAAACTCTTTTTCGCAATACATTACTTGCTCTTTATATTTAACCCAAGCATAAAAAGGATTCACTTTGTCGGTTTTAACCCAAAATGCGTGAAAATATTTTTGCATTGCCGTTGTATCTTTAGATTTGATTAGTGATAGAATAGTTGCTCTGTCATACCCCTGTGTTATTGGCAACAAACTATTAAGGTAAAACGGTATGGAATCAAACACAATATCATTTGTAAAAGAATTTGAAATATCAAGATTTTCAACTGAAATTTGTGAAAGTTCTTCTATGTCATTACGGCGTTGAAAGAATATTTTTTCTTGTTTTTTTTCTTTATTTGTATTGTCTATTAATGTAATGACTAAATTGTAATCTCCGGATGGAAGTTTATCTATTGGTAAAAAAGCAATAATTGGATTAACCCGAGCTGTTGTTAGCTTTTGTACTTTAAATATATTCTCAATTTTGTTTCCTGTTAAATAATCTTCTATTTGGTAGGTTATAAGATACTTTTGATTTTCTCCTAAAATTTTTTGAGCATTATATATTTCAAAATAGGTTGCTATTTTATCATTTTGAGGTGGAAAATAATTAGTTAAATAAGGTAAGATAAAATATCCATTTTTAACAAATTCGTTTTTTTCTGTTGTTTTACTTGCTGATTGGATTAATTCTACTGACGAAAAATTAATTTTTTCACTATCAAATTTTTCTACAACTATTTGAACTACGCCTTCAACCACCTGATTATTATTTAAGTCTTTTATAATTAACTCTAAATCGTAAACGTTTGGTTTTAACAGAACTCTTTTAACATCATAATAATCTTCAACAGTAGAATCTAGCATTTCTGGTGATTGCACAATGTACTTATCGACTAAAATTATTGAATCTTTAATTTTAAAAATTTGAGTTACTTCTAATTTGGATTCTAAATTTCCATTTTGATTGGCTATAAATTTTAAAGATGAAGCCGAAAATTGCAACATTGTTTCCACATAGGGTTGATGGTCTAACGTATAATAAACTTTATAATCAAAATAAATTTTAGGTGTAGCCCCAACAATGACTGGAATTAAAAGGAATAAGAAAACTAATTGTTTCATTTTATTTTATTTTATTACAGTGTAAAGTTAAGCATAATGATTAAAAGAATAAAATTTTTCATTATGGGAATCATATTCTATAGGTTTAAACTAATGATTTAATTATGTGCTACTTGCAAGTATTACTCGTAAAAACGTTTTAATTTATATTATTTTTTTAAAAAAAGTGCTTGCTGTTTAAAAAAAAGGTATTACTTTTGGCGCGGTGAATTGGCAGAGTGGTCGAATGCGGTAGTCTTGAAAACTATTGTACCGTGAGGTACCGGGGGTTCGAATCCCTCATTCACCGCAGAAGGGGATAATTGAATTTTTGATTCGGTTATCCCTTTTTCTTTTCAACCCTCAAACAAGGGGAAATGGGACAAGTACAAAGGGGGACCAAGTACAAAAGTTGTGAGATTAATAGTTTCAAGCCCATAATTTTTGGAGTCTAAACATAAAGAAATCTACTTTTCTAATCCCTTTTAATTAGGTTCTAAATTCCTTTATTTATTTCCTAATATCACTTTTCAAAATAAGATTGCTTATTTTTGATGTACATTTTTATTTCTAAGTATATTTAAACCAAAAAACATAATGATTGTTTATCCGAATGCTAAAATAAATATAGGGTTAAAAATATTAAGCAAAAGACCTGACGGTTTTCATAACTTAGAAAGTATTTTTTATCCTATTCCTTGGTATGATATTTTAGAGATAAACCCATCTAACCATTTTGAGTTTAAAACTTTTGGTTTAAAAATTGGAGGGGATCATCATCATAACCTAGTTGTTAAAGCCTACCAATTAATAAAAAATAAATATCATATCCCTGATTGTAAAATTCATTTACACAAACAAATTCCTATGGGTGCAGGATTAGGAGGAGGGTCGTCTGATGGGGCTTTTACCTTAACCTTACTAAATGATTTGTTCTGTTTAAATATGTCCATTACTGAACTTATTTTACTAGCAGACACTTTAGGAAGTGATTGTCCTTTTTTTATTGAAAATAAACCAAAATTTGTTACTGGCAAAGGTGAAGTTATGACAGATATTGATTTAAGTTTAAAAGGCTTTTACATTAAGTTGGTCAATCCAAATATTCATATATCTACAAAACAAGTATTTGAAGGTTTAGATTTATCAAAAACTAATCATTGTGACTTCTATGGAATAGATACAAAAGCATTATTTAATAAACAAACGTGTGTAACCAATGATTTTGAACATACTGTATTTTCAACTTATCCTAAACTTAAAAAGATAAAAAATACAATAATAAATGAAGGGGCTTTGTATGCTTCTATGACAGGGACAGGTTCTACAATCTACGGTATTTTTAAAAACAAACCTCAGCCAAGTTTTAGCAATTTAACCGAAAAAATTATTGAACTGTAATTTACTTCTATTTGGTCAATGCCAATTCGAGGGCATTGTCATAAACATCTTTAATCTCATTCACAAAGCCATAATGTTCATCATCTACGCACATTTTGCCTTTAGTAACGTGTCCTAGCAGAGTGTACGGTACATTTTGCTTCATCATTTCTTCAATAAATTCATCTTCTTGTGCTTCACTAACCCCTACTACTACCCTACTTTGTGCCTCACCAAACAAAAAAGCATCTTCTCTCACTTCTGAATCTGACACAATATCAAACCCTAAGCCTTTAGGCATAGACATTTCGGTTAATGTAATAAATAAGCCACCATCTGCGCAATCGTGTGCGGCATTGATTAATCCTTTATTTATAAGATTTTTGATTGTTTCTTGAACAGCATATTCTTTTTCTAAATCAAAATAAGGTGCTCCCGACTTTTTAATACCGTGATAAGACACTAAATATTCCGACTGATTGATACAATTTTTGGACTCACCAATTAAGAATATCAAATCACCTTTAGATTTAAAATCTAAGGTCATTATTTTTGATTTATCTGGTACAACACCAATCATACCTATGGTTGGCGTAGGCAGTACAGTTATTTCTTTTCCGTTTATCACTGACTGGTTATAAAAAGAAACATTTCCACCAGTTACAGGCGTTTCAAATTTTAAACAAGCAGCAGACATTCCTTTAATTGCACCTACAAATTGCCAATATACTTCAGGGTTATAAGGGTTTCCAAAATTTAAACAATTTGTAACGGCAGAAGGGATTCCGCCCGAACAAACTATATTACGTGCTGCTTCTGATACAGCAATTTGTGTTCCTATTTCAGGGTCAGCGTTTACATATCTTGAGTTGCAATCAACCGTCATTGCCAAAGCTCTGTTGGAATCTTTTATATTGGTAATTCCAGCGTCAGAAGGGTTATTAGTAGTAATTGTTGCAGTACCAACCATTGAATCATACTGTTGATAAATCCATCTTTTAGATGCAATATTTGGAAGTTGTAGTAGTGTCATTGCTACCTCTTTTAAATCTTCTGGTTGCTCAATATCTTCAATTTTAAATTTTTTAAACTCTTGGTAGTATGCTGGCTCTTTGTATTCTCTATGATACACTGGTGCACCTCCACCAAGCACTAGAGATTCTGCAGGTACTGAGGCTACTTTTTCTCCGTGCATGTAGTAATTAATTGTACCTCCTTCTGTTACCACACCAATTTGAACAGCATGTAAGTCCCATTTTTTAAAAATATCTTCAACTATTTTTTCTTTTCCTTTTTCAATAACCACCAACATTCTTTCTTGAGATTCTGATAGTAAAATCTCCCAGTCTTTCATATTTTCTTGTCGTGTAGGTACTTTAGATAAATCAATGTCCATTCCAACATTTCCAGCTGCACTCATTTCGCAGGTTGAACAAGTTATACCTGCAGCTCCCATATCTTGCATACCAACAACGGCATCTGTTTTGGCCAACTCAAGTGTTGCTTCTAACAATAATTTTTCTTGAAAAGGGTCACCAACTTGAACTGACGGTAAATCATCTGCAGAATCTTCTGTAATGTCTTTGGAGGCAAATGCAGCTCCAGCAATTCCATCTTTACCAGTAGCCGATCCAACAATATATACAGGGTTACCAGCCCCTTTTGCAGTAGCCGACAACATTTTACCTTCTAATATTCCTGCTGAAAATGCATTAACTAATGGGTTTGTATTGTATGAATCATCAAACATTACTTCTCCACCAATGGTTGGAATACCAAAAGCATTTCCATAATCACCAATGCCTTTTACTACACCTTTTACTAACCATTTGGTTCTATCTAAATTAATGTCCCCAAAACGTAAAGAGTTTAATTGAGCTACTGGTCTTGCTCCCATAGTAAAAATATCTCTATTAATTCCACCAACTCCTGTTGCTGCACCTTGATATGGTTCTAAAGCAGATGGGTGATTATGTGATTCTATTTTAAATACACAACCTACGCCATCACCAATATCAACTAGCCCTGCATTTTCTTCTCCTGCCTTAACAAGCATGTGAGGTCCGTCTTTTGGTAAGGTTTTTAACCACACTATTGAATTTTTATACGAACAATGCTCTGACCACATTACAGAATAAACAGACATTTCTGTAAAATTGGGGGTTCTTCCTAAAATTTCTTTAATTTTCTCAAATTCTTCTGGTAATAATCCTAATTCAACAGCTTGTTCTATAGTAGCTAAATTTTGAGTACTTTTTTCCATTGGTGTATAGCTTAAAATATTTTACGCAAAGGTAATTAATATGTGCTTGCTAACGTTAAAACACTTGTTAAATATTAACAAAGTTATTAACTGTTTTGCTATACTTAAGTCCTTAAATATCTTCCTGACTTCGCACACCTGTCTAACATCAGGTAGATTCACCACGATTATAAAAAGTTAACTTACTGACATTCAAGATAAAAGCGTTTTTTAGTTTACTTTAAACGTGTAGTGCCTAATAATATTTTTAATCTGTTAGTTTTAAAAATAATGTTTATCTTTGTCGCATGTTTGTAAGGAGAAAAACCAGTAAAAACTCGCCTAAGATAGCCATACAGTTAGTAGAAAACATCAGAGATGGAAAGAAGGTTAAACAAAAGATA
>DQTE01000301.1 GCA_015662905.1 Crocinitomix sp.
CCCCCCCTTTCAACAAATACTATCCCCTACACTAATTCTCCTGCTTTATATTGATGCTCGCACCTAGCTGAATGTAAGGTGAGCTAAAAGATGTTTTGGTAAAATCTTTCATCTTATCATCTAACACCCAATATTTACCAGATATATCAAAATTATACCCCACACGAGCATTAAAACTTATCACGGGAAGTGTTAATCTAAAATCAACATTAGGGGCAATTAAAAACATATCATTTTTATAAACAGTTATGTTATTGTTATCTACTTGGATTAAATTAGGGGTTGCACTGTTATTCTGTTCACTCAATGTTACTTGACCATAAGTTAAATAAATACCAAAAGACGACATTAAAAACTTATTACCTAACGGATAATACGAACCGTAGGTAAATGAACTCCCTTTTAAGTTAAACCTATCTCCGTTTGAAACCTCTGGAATATAGTTAAAACCAAAATGCATACCTTGGTCTTTCATTGAAATATAATCAAAGGAAAAAGAATAAGTTAAAAATTTATTTGTAAACCTATTTGCCCCAACATCCGTTAATGCTGTGTTTAATTTATTAATTTTATTAAAAAAAGTATAACCATAATATCCTCCAAAATGATACTCGGTCAAACTTAAATTAAAGTAATACATTTCTTCAAACCCTCTAGGCATATAGGTATTTACAATTACAAAGGGTAAGTCTTCATTAAACCCACTTAATGGATTGTCATCCTCTAAATAATCCAAATCAATTAAGTAAATTTTACCTTTTTTCTGAAATCGGTAATCTAACTCTAAAGCTTCAATTATTTTTTGGTCATACCTTGACATCTTATAATAAACAGGAATGGTTAGTACTTTTCCGTTTAGTGTAGAATCTGAATGAGTGTTAATACGGCTGGCTATTGATTTCATATTGTAAGAATAACATTTTTTAGCCTCTTTTTTAGCGTGTAAATGGCATCTTCCAAATTGACCATAATACTTTGAATTTTTATCTCTATTGTAAACCCTTAGAAATTGGTCAATCATAAAACGTTCTCGGGTAAATGGCGCTGCCAAATCGCCTTTTCGTTCTGCCAAATACCAATCGTGACCCGCTATTAACCCTAATAAAATCTCGGTGTAAATTTCATAATTAACACCAATTTCTTCCTTTAACTGTGTTTTGTGCAGCTCACTTAAATCAATTATGGTTTGAATAGTCTCCCACGCATCTAATTTGTCTCCTAATAAATTTCTACGTGTTCCTCCATTATTATATATTTCATCAGCTGAGGCATCTTTAAACTCTGAGGTAAAGAGCGCTTCTATAGTTTCATAGACAATGCCTGTTTTTCCCTCTCTATCTAATGTATCTGTTATTTTATGTAGCGCATAAATAGAAAAAGCAGGAAAGCGTTCTGCATCAATACCGTCAACCACTATTTTTTCATTATCTGGTAAGGTATCATTGTATTTTTTTATTTGTTTTACCAAATTATAAAAAGGGTCAAAAAACTTATCCTTTAAATGTAATTTATATGATATATCTTCATTGTCTAAAACAGCTTGTGTTATGATAAAACCAGTAGCTGGACTCTGTTCAAACACAAAATGCTTTACACCTTGCGTTTGGTGTAAATAAATTAACAACTTAAACTCTAATTCAGAATTAACATAAGCGTACTCGTGGTTTTCACCGGTAAAATATACTTTGTAAGGTGTTAATACGGAATCACCAAAAAATTCGTGCAACTCATTAAAATCGTCAGGTTTGTTTACATCTATTTTTGCGTAGTTATTCTGTGCAAATATCAACAATGAATTTAAAAAAAACAATACAAATATTATTTTACGCCACATATTTTTACATATAGAAATGCCGTTTCAACTGAAATTGAAACGGCATAGTAATTAATTATTTTAAATGGTTAGGCTTGACCTAGTTTAGCTTTTAAAGCCGCTAGACTGTCAGAAGCTTTTACCTCTGCCGACCCTGACTCTAAAGCATTTTCTATTTCATCATCAATACTAGTGCTTTCGCTTGCAATATCAGCATAAGATTCGGCTAAAGACTCCTCCTCTGCAACTTTGTCCTTCATTCTTTCTAACATAGAAACAGTTGAAGAAGAATCAACGTCTGCTAATTGTTTGTTAATATTCTTAGTTGCTTTTGCCACTTTAGCTCTTGCTTTTAAAGTACGTAACTCATTTTCGTACTTTTTAACATTAGATTTTAAATTTTTAATATTTTTATCTAATTTGGCAACATGAGCTTCAAATTTTTCTTGGTCTTTACGTGCAGTTGCGGCATTGCTTATAAAAGTATCTTTTTGAACTAAGCATTCACTTGCCAATCTATCTGCCTCCTCTGCTGTAATCTCTCCCCTTTCAGCTTTTTTCAACAATAAAATTGCTTTCTTTTCATAATCTTTTGCCTTTTCTGAGTACTTATTTGCATCATTCTTTGAACGTATTGCCAAGGCTTTTACCTCTGCCAAGGCTTGTAAGGCTGATGATAAATTTTTCTTAAGGTCTCTTATCCCTTGCTCTGTCATTTTAATAGGGTCTTCCAATTTATCTACTAACGAATTAGCTTCTGCTGATCCTATTCTAAATAATCTCTTAAATATATTCATTTTGTTTTATTTTGTTTTAACCGAACTTATCGGTTTTAGTTAATTATTTTTTAGTTTTTAGAGAAAGTAATAATTTCATCCGAATATTCACTCAATAATAAACTTAATGATGTTAAAGTTCCTTCCAATTCATTAATATCAAGATTTTCTACTTGGAGCGTATCTCTAAACAATACTTTTTTTCCTGTTTCATTAATAGCAAATGCACCATGTACAATTTCTCTGTTTTTAATTAAAAGTTGCTTAGTAATTTCTCCGTTATCATTGTTCAAATCAAACAAAAATTGTTCAACAATTATTACGGGGTCGGCAACTCCTATTATCAAATTACTTATACCGTCCTCTTCAGACTCTACAACAAAAACCTCATTTTCTTTATCTTCATTAATAATAGAATATTCCAATTCCATCAAATAATCTCTTACTTTATCAAAGTGACTCATTTTTTTTTGTTTTACTAATTAATTTTATTATTTGAAAACCAAATATATAAAACTTTTAAATATTAAAACAGAAAACCATAAAATTATTTTACTTTTTACTAATGTTTTTTGTCATCCCCTCATGTATTAATATTACTTTTTTAATCTTGAATATGGTATCCGGTAGTAAGTACAACAAAATAAAAACATATATTCTTATTTCTAATAAACAATCAAATATGTACATTTGTAAAAAAAATTATAATGCAAAAATTTTCTGAGAGGTTAAAGTACTATTTAATTGGCTTCACGTTTGGGGTAATTGCAGTATTTTTCTTTTTTGGTGAAAGAGGTTGTTCTTGGCTACCAGGTAATAGAGTTAAAAACTCAATTGCAGAAAAATCTATCATTTATGGCGATAGTATTAAGTCGCTTTTAGAGTGTTCAAAATTCACAAATGAAGATATTTACAACCTTCTTAATTCATCTGGAGATATTGATTTTTCAGAAAGTAAAACAAGAGAGATTCCCAAAAAATATGTTTTTTATGGTGATAATGACATAAGAGTAACTTTTGCCCTACACGAAAAAGAGGAGTATTCAGAGATAATTGAAATCAATGCCCAATGTTCAACTAATATTTCCAATCAACATAAACAAATACTACCTTTACCAAAAAAAATTATATCCTCAATTATTGAAAGCAATGCATACACATATTATCCAGAGGCGCAATGCGAAATGAATTGCTATGGACTTAGCAAAGCTGATATTAAATCATTTCATAAGAATGCAACTATCGATATGGAAAAATCTATACCTTGGGTAAGCACCAAAATAAAAAACAACAACCCCGAGATGGCTAACAAATTATATTATTTAAAAGGAGAGATTAATGGAACCTCTTATGATGTGATGTATGAAATAGGTGAAAACAGAACCAGAATTAAACATATTATTAGTAATGAAGATTGCAATTGTGATTAACCAAAATTCAAACAAAATTACTCATACAAAAAATTAAACAATATTTTCCTCCAATAACTATTGCTATTTAAAAATATATACCTACTTTTGCACCTCAAAATTAATTAATTAAATTATTAACGGGAGTTTCGCACTCCAAACAATAAAATTTATGGCAACAAAAATTAGATTGCAAAGACACGGTAAAAAAAGAAAACCATTTTACCATATTGTTATTGCTGATGCAAGAGCAAAAAGAGACGGGAAATATATAGAGAAAATTGGTACTTATAACCCCGTTACAAACCCTGCTACTATTGAGTTAAACATTGACAAAGCAGTTAAGTGGTTACAAACAGGAGCACAACCAACAGATACAGCAAAAGCAATACTATCTTACACGGGAGCTTTGTACAAAAACCATTTATTAAAAGGTGTAGCTAAAGGTGCTTTAACGGAAGCTGAAGCTGACAAAAAATTTGAAGCTTGGAAAAAAGAAAAAGAAGCAAAAATTCAAGCAAAAATTGATGCTTTAGCCAACGCTAAAAGTAAAAGTGCTGCTGATATTTTAGCCACTGAAAAAGCTCAAAATGAAGAGAGAGCTAAAGCTATAGCAGAAAAGAACACACCTGAAGTAGAAGAAGTAGAAGCTCCTGATGCAAAAGAAGGCTCTTCTTCTGAAGAGGAATAAAAATGTACACCAAAGAGGAATGCTACAAACTAGGCAGTATTGCTCGATTACACAGTTTTAAGGGTGAAGTGTCTATCTTTTTAGATGTAGATACACCTCAAGAATACAAAGAATTGGAATCAGTATTTGTTGAATACGACAATAAACTGATTCCTTTTTTTATTGAACATATTTACATTAGAAATAACGGATTTGCAGTAGTTAAATTTGAAGGCGTAAATACTGACAAGAAAGCAAAACTTTTCCTTAAATGCGGTTTATTTCTACCCTTAGAAACATTACCAGAACTAGAAGACAATGAATTTTATTACTTTGAAATAGAAGGTTTCACTGTTGTTGACTCAAAATTTGGACAAATAGGTAAAGTATCTAAAGTAATCGACTTAAAAGGTAATCCGCTTATTGAAATTTTAAGGAGAAAACAAGAAATTTTACTACCTAAACAAGATGAATTTATTGATGAAGTAAATTGGGACACAAAAACCCTTTATATTTCAGCACCTGAGGGTTTACTTAAAATGTATTTTGAAGAAGAATAAATAATAGTAAAATGAATTTTTTACCAAAAGATATTGAGAATTATACTCTAAAACTTACAAAAAACGAAAGTGACTTATTAGCAAAGTTAAACAGAGAAACTCAAATAAAAATGATTAACCCTAGAATGTTATCTGGACATTTACAAGGACGTTTTTTGAGTCTAATCTCTCAACTTAAACAACCAAAAACTATATTAGAAATAGGTACTTACACAGGGTATTCTGCCTTATGTTTAGCTGAGGGGTTGCAAAAAGAAGGTAAATTAATTACAATTGACATCAATGAGGAAACAGCACATTTTGCGCAAGGCTTTTTTAACCAATCTGATTATAAATCGCAAATAGAAATAATTGTAGGTGAGGCAACAAAAATTATCCCTACCCTACCCCAATCTTTTGATTTAGTTTTTATAGACGCTGATAAAAAAAATTATCTGACTTACTTTGATTTAATCATTGATAAAGTCCCCTCAAATGGTTTAATTATAGTTGACAATGTACTTTGGAAGGGACATATTTTAAAACCAGAAGAAGAAATGGACGCTAATACAAAATCCATTCACCAATTTAATCAAAAAGTAAACAAAGACCCAAGAGTTGAGAACATACTCCTACCTATTAGAGATGGACTCATGTTGTTAAGAAAGATATAACCTTAAATCAGCAAATATCTTCTACTGCAAAGCCAAACTGCACGCCATTATTGGGAATGCCTGTCTGCGTTTATACAGGTGTTTGCGTGTCTCAAACCTGCGATACACCAATTACTCACTGTCTTTTTACATAGTAAAATTCTAACGTACATTTTGACTTTTATGCATAAATTTTATTTGCTTTTTAAGGTGTTTATGAATGCTTTGCATTTCGCTACGAACATACTTGCGGATTTAAAGTAATTAACTCTATCGTATTTTTATTCTTTTCATCCCAAATAACAACTCTTCTGAGTCTTTTAGGATATTTCATTTTAGATGACTTGCTTTTCAATTCAACAATCTCATCAATAATGATATTTTCATGACGATTTTCCGGTAGCTCATTTCCTTTAATCTTATTAAATTGAAGGTTTTCTTTGTGTCTGATAACAAAAAACACCTTGTTGCTGTCCCAAACGTTTAACAATGAAAAATCGTTGTAAAAAGCATCAGCCACTATCACACTTCTTGGAGTTAGAGGGATGTCGTAAGCCCCTTTATTATCGGCTGTTTTGCCATTTGTTATATTTATATAAGCCGGTAAATTACCATCATAATCAAGCAGTGTATGCATTTTTACTGCTCCTTTGGCTGTTTTGTATTTCGCCCAATCAAACAAACTCAGGCAAAGACTAATGATAGTTGAATCTAAAAGAAATATTTTTGACCTGATACGAAACTTTACCCGCTTAAATCTTGCCTGCTGTCCTAAATGCTAGTATAGATGATAATAATAATCTCGAAACAATTCCCAAGAACGGTGTTTATTTTGGTAGCTTATAATCGATTTGAAGGAGCATTTGCTATACCAAGATGATTTAAGTTGCCTGTAGCAGAACGTAAACCGTTGCTAATACCTCTTACTGATTGGCTTTTGGCAAATTAACAAAATAACATTGAGACTAAATGCGTCCAACTGTTATAGCCCTTTTGATGCTTATCTGTTTGATGTTTTGTAACGATTTTTGAAAAAGAAAATCTATCAAGTTTTGAAATGATTTGTGAAAATAAAGTTACATTTGCCATGAGAGAATGTTTTTTGTTATGCAACTCAAAGATAATTGAGATACTCGAAATCATTCTCTTTTTTTATTTTTTTTTTCAAACGTTTAGGACGGGATTGATTATAAAATTAAATAATCTTTTATAATCGTTGGTTTTTTATTGAGTTTTATTATATTTGCCTTTCAAAATTTTATTTCATGAAAAAAAATATTATACTCATTTTAATTCTATCGTTATTTTTTACAATTTCTGCCTGTAATAATGAGGAAAATAAAAGTGATAGTAATCAAAAAGAATTATCTACAGGACTAGTGAAAGCTGAAGGAGGTAGGTTTTACGGAGGCATCCTAAAAGTTAACTCACTAGATCATTATTCTAGTCTATTTCCTGCTTCTATTGCAGATATTTATTCTCAACATATTTCGAGTCAAATCTATGAAGGATTGTTAAGATTTAATCAAAAGACATTAGAAGTTGAACCTGGATTAGCAGAAACATTTGAAGTTGATTCACAAAATAAAATGTATACATTTAAACTGAGAAAAGGCATTAAATTTCATGATGATGAGTGCTTTGAAAACGGAAATGGAAGAGAAGTAACAGCTGAAGACTTTAAATTTGTTTTTGAATTTTTATGTTCTAATAATGAAATAAACCACGCTCAGTACTTGGCTGTTGACTACATCAAAGGAGGGCGAGAGTATGCGAATGGAAAATCAGAGTCTGTTAGTGGTCTTAGAGTTATAGACAAATATACGTTCCAAATAGAACTGGTAGAATCTTTTGCTAGTTACACGAACATACTAGCATTAATTCAAACCGCTGTGTTTCCAAAAGAAGCATTTGATAAATACGGAGAAAACATTGCTAATAAAGCAATTGGAACTGGTCCATATATTTTGCAAAAAAATGAGCAAAATCAAATAGTTTTAGTTAAAAACGACAATTATTGGAGAAAAGATGAATTTGGAAATCAACTTCCTTTTATATCTAAAGTTGAAATTTCTTTTGAGAAAGATAAAACAAAAGAACTTGAAATGTTTAACAATGAGGAGTTAGATTTTGTTTGGGGAGTACCTGTAAAAGAAATCCCTAATATCATGGGAACTTTAGATGATGCTTTACATGGAAAAAATAGAGAATTTGTTTTACAATCTATTAATAGTTTACAAACGCAATACTATGGTTTTTTATTGACAGACCCTATTTTTAAAAATAAAAAAGTTAGACAAGCAATTAGTTTTGCAATAAATAGAGATACTATTGTTAACTTTGTCTTACAAGGTGAAGGGGAACCGGCTTACAACGGAATAATTCCTCCTATGAAAGGCTATCCTCAACAGAGTGTTAAAGGATATGATTACAATCCTCAACTGGCAAAGAAATTATTCTCTGAAGCAGGATATCCTAACGGAAAAGGGTTTCCAATAATTAAATTAGCTTATAACAAAGTTGGAGATGTAAACGAATTAATTGCAAAAACAATTCAAAAACAGCTTTTTGATGTTTTAGGAATAAAAATAGAATTCTTAGAATTAACAACCCCAGAGATTAACGAAAAACGTGAAAATGCAGAAATTAATTTTTGGAGATATGGTTGGATAGCAGATTTCCCTGATCCTTCCAACTTTATTCAGCAATTTCATAGTAAACACATTATAGAAGGTAAAAAATCATCAATAAACCATAATAGGTATTCAAACGCAGAATTTGACAAGTATATTGACATGGCAATGTCTGAGTCTGATGACAAAAAAAGAATGGAATATTATGCAAAAGCAGAAAGTATCTTAATTGAAGATGCGGCAGTAATTCCAATTTATTACGCTGACGAAATTAGGCTAGTTAATCCATTACTCAAAAACTTCCCAATTAACGAAATTGAATATAGAGATTTTTCTGTATGCTATTTTGTTAAACCAATTGAGAAAAAGAAGGTAAGGGTATATGACAACCTAACAGAGGAATAAAATGATATGGATGGCAAATTGTTTTATGTCGTTGATGCCGGCGGATCGAAAACAGATGTTGCTATCGTATCTACAAATGCCACAAAGCTTTTAACCTTAAAGGGATACAATCCAAATAGAGCTGAGGATAACATTTTTAAAGAACTAAATCAACTCATTGATTCAAATGCTCCTGTGTATTTTTATGGTAGTGGATTATCCAAGCCAAAAAATCAAATTTTTGTTGAAAATCAAATCAAATCTAAAAACGTATATGCTTATAGTGATGTACTAGGCTCTGCTAGGGCACTATTAAAACATAAAAAAGGGATTGTTTCAATTCTTGGAACAGGAGGTGTAGTTGCATATTTTGACGGCATTTCTGTAAAAGAAATGAAAGGTGGGTATGGTTACTTAATTGATGATTATGGTGGTGGACTTGAATTAAGTAAAATCATTATTTCTAAATGGTTAAACAATGATTTTAATTCAAATACGTCTCAAGTAATAGAAAAGCACTTTTCTTGTAAAAAAGAAGACTTCATACCTATCTTTTATCAAAAAAAAGATATTAATCATTTATCAAAACTATGCCATAAGTTACCTCAATTGGTTATATCCGACAAAATACTTCACGAAAGTGTGATTCAGTACTTTAACACATTTATTGAAAGGCATTTATTGACATTGATGAAAAAATACGATTTTAATAATATTTCATTTACTGGTTCAATCGCTCATCATTTTAGTTTTTTATTAAACGAATCTTTGACGAAATACAATTTCAATTCAGAATTGATTATTAAAAAACCTATTTATAAATTAGTAGATTTTCATAAAGAGTAAAAAGTAATCTATTTTATAATACCTTTTATCTAATATTTAAGGTACTTGGTATAATTTGTTTTTTTTATTTAAAAATAATTAGCATATTGCAGTATAATTAAAATAATGGAACCACTAAGAATACAAGCAACTGTTAAAACACCAGAAATTTTATTTGACCCTGTAAATGAGGTTTTTGAAATTAAAGGGAAATCTGTACCTGATGATGCAGAGGAGTTTTTTAGAGATGTTTTGGAATGGGTAGAGGATTATATTTCTAACCCTAATGAAAGTACGGTTTTTAAAATAGATTTAGAATATTTCAATATATCTTCATCAAAAAGGATTTTATTCCTTTTTTATAAATTAAATGAATTAAAAGAGAAAGGAAAAAAAATTAAAGTTCAATGGTTTTATAATGAAGATGATGAAGATATGTTTGAAGTTGGACAAGATTACGCTTTTATGGTTAAAATAGATTTCGAATTTATTAGCTATTCACTTGAAAACAGAAACTTTTAAATTTGTTAATATTTATTAAAATACGCTAAAACTATCCTATAATATAAATTAAGTTTCTATTTTTGCGACAAATACTAATTATTTTATAAGCTGAATGGAAAATAATAATACGTTAGCAAAAGTAGCTCTTGCTGTTAGTGGTGTGTTGATGATTTTAGTAATCATACTTTTTACGAAATTATCTGGAATAAACACAACTGAAATTTCAACTATACCTATTGAAAATAGTAAAGATTCTAATAAAGTTGAAATTGTAAATCCCCCTAAAACAAATATAGCTTTTTTCAATATGGATTCTCTAGGGAGCAAATTAGAATTGTTTAAAGAAATAGAGAGCAGTATTGAGGAGGCTAATAAAAAAGCTGAACGAAAAATGAAAAATAAACAAGCAGAGATCACTGCTTGGGAAAAAAAGTGGGCAAGTAAAGGTAAACTTCTCAGTACAGAGGAACAACAATACATGAAAGAAGCCCAACAAATGCAACAAGATGCTATGGAATTTGAACGTAGAGTACAAATGGAACTAGCAAAAGAGCAAGATGATTTGATGCTGACTTATGCAACGAGAGTATCTAATCATTGTAAAAAATTTGGAGAAGAAAATGGCTATGATGCTATCATGGCATATACTTTTGGGCAAAATGTATGGTATTACAACCCTAACTTAGACATTACTAACCAGCTGGCCAAACAAATGAATGCTGCGTTTGCTGAATCAACAGGCAAAGTAGAAGGGAAGACTGAAAAGTAACCTTATGCTAGTTGCAAAAAAAACAAAAGATAACAATATAGCAGAACATGTTTTATACATGTTTCAAATAGAGGATTTAATCAGAGCCAATAATTTTGATTTAGATACTATTTCGAACACAATACTTAAACCTCAAATTAAAGACAAAAAACTTTATGATGATTACAAAAATTGGTATAAAAATCTAATAAAAAAGATGAAGCAAGAAGGTGTTGAAGAAAATGGGCATCTATCTGACATTAACGAAATTTTAATGGAATTACTAATGTTACATGACACCTTATTAAACATCTTAAAAGATAAAAAATATGCCAAAGCATTTGAAAAAGCATTACCAGCTTTGAAAGATTTTCAACAAAAATCCAATAGCTCTAACATCAATATTATAGAAGTTGCGTTTAATGCTTTATACAGTAAATTAATTCTTGGCTTAAAAGGACAAAAATTTACCCCTGCAACAGAAGAAGCCTTTAAATCTATTTCAAACCTAGTAGCACATTTGGCAGCTTTTTACAAGAAAATGAAAAGTGGTGACCTAGTCCCAAATCAATTTAATCTAAATTAAATATTTAGGATTTACTAAAAAAAATACTTTAGGTCAATAACAATTATATAGTTAAAACTGGTTTTTCATTTTAATAATATTACAACCTTTTGGGGCGGATAGAAATTACTAATTAGTTTCAAGAAATGATAACTGAAAAACACATTATTTAATCCTTTTGGGATTGTCGGTTATAAATCCTTTCCAACTCCCTGATTTAGATTTATTATGTAGCCCTACCCCACCTTGAAAATAATGACAAACTGCTGCTGCTAACCCATCAGTAGCATCTAAATATTTTGGTAACTCTTTTATATCTAATAATCGTTGTAACATTGAAGCTACTTGTTCTTTAGAGGCATTTCCACTCCCGGTAATTGACTGCTTAATTTTTTTTGGAGAATACTCCTCAAAAGGAATATTTCTGTTTAAAGCTACCGCAATTGCAACGCCCTGTGCCCTACCTAATTTCAACATAGATTGAACATTTTTACCAAAAAAAGGCGCTTCAATAGCCATTTCATCAGGCTTATACTCTAAAATGAGTTGATCTACTCGTTCTAATATACGTTTTAATTTATCTGGGTGTTCTTTTATCTTTCTTAAATGAATGATACCAAAAGTTACAAGATGTAACTGTTTACCTTTTACGTGAATTAATCCATACCCCATTTCTGATGTACCTGGGTCAATCCCCAAAATTATTTTATCAGTTTGTGTTTTCAACTATAGCTGTTTAGGTGTTATTAATTCTTTTAAAATACCAGTATTAGCGGACAATAACCTCCAATCATCAATTTCCATGGTAAAGTAAGCCAATTGACACGTAGACAATGTGATTTGCTGTCCACTTAAATCAGAAACTAAATCAGAAATACCAAAATTATGACCAACATACAGCACTATATCTTTTTTGGCCAAAATAGATATTTTTTCTTTAATCGTAGAAACATCTGCTAAATATAACTCATCTACAAAAGTTATATCATTACTTTTAATATAGTCATTTACAATACTTGTGGTCTCTTTTGTACGCTTAGCACTTGACGAAATAATTTGTTCAATACCTTTGTCAGCTAAAAACTGACCTATTTTATGAGCCTGTTTTTTCCCTTTTTCACTTAAGCCTCTATCAAAATCTTTTAAATTATCCCTTATATTCTCTGCCTTTCCGTGTCTCAATACAAAAAAATTCATAAAAATTGTGTTTTTTTCCAACCCAAAGATAAACATTTACGTTAGTTAAAGTGAAATCAGTATTACAGTTTTTGGGTTTATCTGTAATACAAGTGAATAAAACTACTTATTCAATCTGTCCCGTTTTGTTCGGGACAGATATTTTTATTAACTTTGACAGTACTATATGATAGAAAAACAAATAATAGAAGACTGTAAAAAAAATAACCGTAGGGCACAAGAAAAGTTATATGAGTGGTGCTATGTTAAGCTAATGCCTATGTGCGCCAGATATCATAGAAATGATGAAGATGCACGGCACGTTTTGAATATTGGTTTTGTAAAAATTTGTAAAAACTTAGATAAATTAGGAGATGCTCCTTTTGAAGCTTGGGTTAGGCGCATCATAAAAAATACAATTATTGACGAATTTAGAAAAACCAAAAATTATACCCAATTGGTAGATTTTAAAGAAACTGACCGAGAATTAGAAATAAAATCAGTAAAAGTTGAAAACTCTATTTGGAGTAAACTAGAAACTGATATTTTAATGGGAATGCTAAAAAGATTACCTGATGCTTCAAGAAAAGTATTTAATTTATTTGTAATTGATGGATATTCTCATAGAGAAATTGGAGAAATGTTAGAAATGTCTGAAGGAACTTCAAAATGGCACTTATCTAACGCAAGAAAATTATTAAAAGAAATGGTATTAAAATTGCAAAAAGCAGAAGATAAAAGGATGTGGGCGAATGGATAAAAAGTTTTTCGAAAATATGGACAAACGCTTTAAATCAATAGAAAATGAATTAAAGTTTTCTTATGATAAAAACTATTGGGAGCAAGTAGAGTCTGAATTAGACAACTCTGACTTAGATGCTGCTTTCAATAAAGCCGTCCAAAAATCGACCATTTTCTCTAACATAGATTTTAACGAAATTGATGATGCTTTTTTAGATGATGCCTTTGTGAATGCGGCCAAACAAATACAATATAGCTACAGTCCAACCTACTGGAACGAATTTAAAGACATAGAAAGTACGCTTTATTACAATGACGCATTTGTTACTGCTGCAGCACTCAACAAAGTGGTTTATGACCCTAATTATTGGAAAGACGCTGATTTTGAACTAAGAAAAGAAGGGCTTCATTACGAATACAAACCTGAATATTGGGCAGAAGTTGAAAAATTATTAATTCAAGATGATAGAAATGGATTTTTCTTTAAATGGGGAGTTGCAGCAACTATTTTATTACTATTTTCATTTTTTACATACAAATTAACAAACGTAAATATAGAAAACACACAATTTATTGCTAAAACAAACAATACAAAAAACACTAAACTTTCTGATGTAAAAAAGAGTTTAAACAATTCTAATACTGAAAAATCAAATACTTTAATAACTCATTATCAGTCAGCTGATAAAAATAAAAATGTGTCTCATGTAATAAATAATCAAACCATTCCTTCAACCGCCAAAGTTGAATCAAAAAAACAAAAAGTATCACAATCTTCTGAAAAATTAAACCAAAAAGATGAAATACGTAAAGTTGAACACTCTGAACAAAAAAATAATATTAAGACAACGCAAAACACACCTATAAGTAACCTAACTGAAAACAACACTAAAGAAAACGACATTATAAATGACGATAAAACCAATACTAATAACTTTAACAACATAAATCAAATTTATTTAAACCATAAAGACTTAACACATGTTTCATACAAAAACAGACAACATGAAACCTTAAATAGTAGTATTGATTTAACTCAAAAAGGAGGTTCAACACACAGTTTAGGGGTTGAACTATCCAAAGGGGTTGGGAATAATTTTAATAGTAATAACAGTATGAGTTTTAGAAATGCGCTTTACTTATCGTATCAATTTAAACCTTTAAAAACCAAATTTAATAGTTTTAGTTATGGTATAGATGCTGGAATTTATCATCAAAACTTAAATGATTACGTTTATGAAACTAATTACACTGTATATAGACTAGACGGAAACGTTGATCATTACTGGTATAAAATGGTATATAAAGACGTGCTTTATTTTTCAGTTAAACCAACCATTTATTTTAACCTAAACTCTAAACATAGAATTAAATTAGCCCCTGGAATTGACAAACTAACAACATTAAGATTAAATATGCAATACAAAGTAAATGAAGATATACCTACGGAAGAAAACAATAAGTGGGGCTTAAATAAAGGATTTAATGATTTAGATTTTAATGTCAATTTAGGATACGAATTTCAAGTCAATTCTAAAATTTATTTTACCATAAATGCTAGATATGGAATTATTGACAAAACTAACGACAATTACTTAAAAAAATCTAAAAATGATATAGACAAATCATTACTTTTAGGTTTAAAATATACACTTTTTTAAAACATGAAAAAAACTAAATACATATTAACAAGTTTAGCAATACTATTTGCCATAGGTTGTAAAAAAATAAAGCCACCTGTAGATGAATCACAAGCCAATGAACCTATATACAAAATACAAGGCTTAATGAATGGTGATTCTTTAAACCTATACGTAGATGATTCATCTGTGTTTATCAGCGCTGAACCCTATAATTTTAATGGTATAGAAGCATATTCATCTACAATTTCTGATATTGAAAATGACTTTTTGATTAGAATGATTATTTTAAGACCTGAAAGATTTATTGATGAAGATGGTGTTAAATTAATAGAAAATAAAGATGTTGATTTCATTATAAACCAAGAACTGTGTTTATGGACAACCTTTGGTAACACCGATCAAAATAATTATTATCACCTAAATATAGACGGAAAAGAGTTTAGTGGTGGCAACTTTGAGGTGTATGGCTATGGAATATACACAGCAACTGCCAAATTTCCAAATATAAATTCTCAAAATTATCAGATTGAAATACCTATTGGTTTTAACAACACTGAATTAAAACCCAAAATTAATCTGTTTGCTTCAGCTGTTAATTCAGTTATTTTTGAAAGTGAGATTAACTCATTAGTTGTAAACCATAATTGGTATATTGACGACACTTTAATAAGTACTGATGACACTTTTAGTGAAACCTTAAATTATGGCATACACACAGTAAAACATGAAGTTATAGATGAATTTGGAAATTTGGCTAAAGATGAGGCTATGTTCTATGTAAACGATAATACTCTAGAATGGCAAATGAAAATTCACGAAAATGTTTGTGATAACCCAAACTATGTTGCCAATAATTACGGCAGAGGGTTTATTGAAATTGAAAAAGATGGAGAAGTATTTACAACACTTCATAATAAAAATAATACCGCCTATAAGCTAAAAATATCTAATATAGAATATATTGTAAATACTAGTCCTCAAACCAAAAAAATAATTAAATTTGACCTAAATTTTGATGCAGAGCTGAAAAATGAAGATAAAACAAAAACCATTTTATTAAAAGGTATGAAAGGCGTGTTTCAAATACAATTAGGTTAAACTCAAAAAATATGAAAAAAATATATTTACTATTAACATCTGTCGCTATAAGTGGACAGCTTTTTTCTCAAATTTCTATTAATGCTTCAGATTTGCCTCAAGCTGGCGATACCGTTTTAGTTGGAATATCAACACAATTTAATTCAGTGGATTATACAACTACAGGCGCTAATCAAACTTGGGATTTCTCTTATTTAACAGCAAACTCTGAAAGAATAGATACCTTTTTTAATGTGTCATCTTCAAGTGCATTATATCAATTAAGTTTTAACAATTTTTTATCTCCTGACTATAAAGCTGACTACTACAATAGATTTTTGAATAACAATATACCCTCTATACCTGGTGGGCAAGTATCAATAGATAATCCAGTGTTTTTCACTAAAAATTCAGCTTCTAAATCTGAAATAGTAGGGATAGGCGTTGAAGTAAATGGTGTTGAAGTACCTGTTAGAGCGGATACCATTGATATGATATATCAATTCCCTATGACTTTTAACAACAGCTGGACATCTCGTTCTTATTTATATATGGATATGAACCCTGCATTTGACGCTGTTTTTGTTAGACATCAATTGAGACAATCAACTGTTGATGGATGGGGAACTATTACTACACCTTTTGGAACTTATGATGCAATAAGAGTTAAATCAACTATTACTTACACAGACTCAATAAAGATTGATATATTAGGCACTGGCAACCCAACTTGGCTTCCTGTTCCAACACCTCAAGACATTGAATATACGTGGTGGTCTAACAATAATAAAATTCCACTACTAAAAATTATTGAAAGAAATGGCTTTGCCACTGTTATAGAATTTAGAGGTGTTACTGATTATGCAAGCATTTCTGAAAAAATAAACGAAACTTACAATGTGAAAATATATCCAAATCCAACAACAAATTTAATAAACATTGAACTTACTGATTATGAAAACGCCAACATACAAATTATTGATATTACAGGACAAATAGTACAATCAATAGCTAGTGCTAAACAAATAAATACCATAGATATTTCTACCTTAAATAGAGGGGTTTATTTTGTTAAAATTATTACCCAACAACAAAACGTAACTAAACAGTTTGTTAAGCAATAAAAATTATAGTATTCAAATTTAAAAAAGAGGGAAATCTTGACTTGATTTCCCTCTTTTTTAAAAACAATAAAATACCCTAGCCTAAATAAGCATTAAGCATCCACATTTTTTTTCTGTTTGTGTAATGTAGTCACTCATTAAAGACGCTGTACCTTCATCAGTAGCGTCAGAGGCTAATTCTAAAATATTACGCTCCTTTATTAATAAAACATAAAAGTTTTCTAATATCGTTTTTACTGATAGTTGTGCATCTATAACGCCTTCGACTGACTTTATTTCTGATTTCACAGCCAGCACGAGTGTTATAAATATTCCAAACTTGGTCTAAAGGTAAGTTTAAGTTTGTAACATAGCAACTATATCGATAGCCCGGTAAGTCTTCAAAA
>DQTE01000191.1 GCA_015662905.1 Crocinitomix sp.
CTTTCGACTACCTATCAGTTGAAGAGAAAATAGCTCAAACCGTTTAAAAATAAATCCATTTTGCCTTAATGGTTCCAGTATAGTTTTTATCATTTAGATACCTGTCAAAACTATTGTTGATGCAATTTAAAAAAATGCTTTTCATAGTAAAAAGTATCTTTGGTTGAATAGAACCAATTATCTATTTCATCAGGAATTTCAAATACATTTGCACTTGCTAAATTCAAATCCAGTGCAACTATATACCCCTCTTTTTCTACAACATATATAAACTCTCCGTAAATGGCACCTACAAAATGTGCAAATGGAAGCTTTTTTTCTGCCAATATTTTCAAGCTCTCATCACATAGATATATTGTTCCATCTTTACTTAAAATATATATTCCATCTTGTACAAATAAAACATTACTTATCTCCATATTTTGGGCATCCATAATTTTTGGACTAACTGAAATAATACGATGTGGTGTGGCTGCAACAAGACGATTTCCTATAACTTTAAGGAATATTATATTATTAAATTCTTCACCTTTTCCAACAATAATTTCACGTACTTTTTTACCTTCTCTTTTCTCTAAAATAACCAATTTACCATCTAGCGTAGGTATTAAAATCAAATCAGCAAGCATCATTGGATTTGCTACTCTAATATCTGCACTGATAGCCTTGTCAGATTGATATTTGGAAACTATTTTCTGCTTTTTAAAGTCATAGATTCCATAACTGTTTCCCTCTAAAACAAAAGCCAACTTTGAAGTATCAGGTATAAACATTGCTGCAACAATTCTGCGTTGCAAATTTAGTTTAATAACCTCTTTTGTATTTTTATTGTAAATAATATTTGGTTTACAATCACCTGCAGCAACAATAAGATCTTTATAAGAGTTGATATAACGGTAATCTTTTGGCAAATGATAATTTTGTAACCCTTCCTGCGTAATTACCTGACCATTTTTAAGAGTGGCACCACTATATCCAACCTCAGCTATATCAGCAGGTAATTCTCCATCATATTGTATGCGGCCATGTATATTCTCAGGCTCAAAATAGTGTTTTTCACTACATCCGCTAATAAAAAATAAAAGCCCACCTACCAATAATGCAATTTTAATTAAAGAGTTCATTAATTCCCTTTTATTCCATAATGGTTTAGCATTTTAGCAACTGCTTTAACAGATGATGTTTCAGGAATGAGGGCAAGTACATTTTTTGCCTCTTGTACTTTTCCACTTTTTAGTAACATATAAGCCTCATCAAACAGTGCTAAATCTTTTAATAATGGAGTACTTTTAAGACGATAATCTTTAACTTGAGAAAGACTCTCTTTAAAAACTGCCATATGATACAAAGCCAAGTCAGAGATAGTTTCATCCTTGCTTTTTACAAGCTCTTCCAATGTTTTAATATCACCATTCAAAGTAGCCTCTTTTAATAAATAAAGATTGGCAAGAGTTGGATTATTATCCTTTAAAACCTGTAATGCCTTTGTATCTGACGGATTGTTCTGCAATTTAAGCAGTGCACTATTTGCAGTAAGAAGTTTCTGCTTATTGATATACTCCATTACACTGTAACCAATACCACCTAAAACAAGTGTAACCGACAAAGCTAAAATAGCTATTTTATTTCGCTTATAAAAACGCTCAACTTTAATTAAACCCTCAAGAAGCTTTTCATCTTGCGTAAGCTCCTCTTTAACAAAATCTACCTGTTCTTTAATACTCACTTTAACTCCTGAAAACTGCTCTTAAACTTTAGTTCGTTATCATATCAAAACTAAAGTTAAATAAGGCAAAACGCATATTTGCAAATTTTTGGTATGCATACTTGTATCCAAAAACTCAGTTAACCTAAATTTACAAGGAATGGAAAATGAAATTTGATGATATAATGCTACAACGACTAGAAAAGCTATCTATGCTCAAAATTGAAGCAGACAAACGCGAAGAGATGATTAATGAGCTTGAAAAAATTGTTGGATTTGTTGAAGTTTTAGGTGAACTAGAGACTGAAGGACTTGATTCATCTTTTAAAACTCTTGAAGGCGGCTCTCCAATGCGAAAAGATGTTCCTGATGAAAACTCTGAAATTCAAAAAATTATTCTTGAAAATGCTCCAAAAACAAAGGATAATTACTTTGTAGTACCAAATATCATTGAGTAGTTTTTATTTATGTTGGTTATTGTGTGTATAATTTCAGAAGTAACATAAATACCAAACAGTAGACAACAATACAACTTCAGGAGTATTCATCATGGAAAAAGTTACATTAGATATAAAAAAATTACTAAAAAATGTAGTAGCATACAAAGCAAGTGATTTACACTTAGTCAGTCGCAGTGAGCCTCAAATTAGAATTGGTGGAAAACTAGTTTCATTGGAACTTCCAAAACTTGATGGCGAAACCATTGAAGAGATGTGCTACTCAATTATTACAGAAAAGCAAAAAAAGGCTTTTGAGGAGCATAAAGAGCTGGATTTTGCAATTCAAATTCCAAATGTTGGTCGTTTTCGTGCAAACTATTACAGAACAATGGGTGATGTAGCTGCTGCATTCAGAGTTATTCCGACAAAGATTCCAAGCATAGATGATCTCAATGCACCACAAATATATAAAGAACTCATAAAACGTGAAAAAGGTCTTATTTTAGTAACAGGACCAACAGGGAGTGGTAAATCAACAACACTTGCTTCCATGCTTAATGAAATTAACCTCACTGAACATAAACATATCATTACAATAGAAGATCCTGTAGAATTTATTCATGAAAATAAACAGTCTCTCTTTTCTCATCGAAACGTAGGTACAGATACCAACAGTTTTGCCAATGCACTTAAATATGCTATGCGTGAAGACCCGGATGTCATTCTAATTGGTGAGATGAGAGATAAAGAGACCATATCAGCTGCATTAACAGCTGCTGAAACAGGTCATTTGGTATTTGGAACTCTTCATACAAATTCTGCAGCTCAAACCGTTAACAGGATTATTGATGTTTTCAGTGGTGATGAACAACCCCAAGTCAGAGCACAATTGTCTACTTCATTGGTAGCCGTAATTTCACAGGCTCTATTACCAAAAATTGGAGGTGGACGAATTGCAGTCCCGGAAATATTAATAACTAATCCTGCAATTTCAAATCTTATTCGTGAAGATAAAGTTCATCAAATTTACAGCCAAATGCAACTGGGTCAAGGGGTAACCGGCATGCAGACACAAACTCAGGTATTGGTTCGACTTGTAAAAGATAATATCATAGAAAAAAGTGA
>DQTE01000206.1 GCA_015662905.1 Crocinitomix sp.
AACCCGCGTTAGAAACTAGTGTTTATGATTATGCAAACATACTTTCAAGTGTTCAAAAATCAGCATTAGAACAAAAATTAATTAAATATAACGACACAACTTCTACACAAATAGTTGTTGCTACGGTTAAGACTATTAATGGTAAAAATATAGCTTTGTATGCAACAGAATGGGCGCATAAGTGGGAAATAGGTCAAAAAGGAAAAGACAATGGTGTTTTTGTTTTAATAGCTATTGATGATAGAAAATTAACTATCCGTTCAGGTTATGGTGTAGAACACCTTTTAACGGATGCTTATTCAAGAAGAATAATTGAGCAAGTTATCAAAACAGAATTTAAACAAGGTAACTATTATAGAGGTTTAGATAAAGGCACAACGTATATTATGCGTACTTTAAATGGAGAATTTAAAGGAACACCACAACATAATACTTCTGGTGATGGAAATGGAATGTTGGTTGTATTTATCATTTTCTTCATTATTATACTTATCATTATTCTTTCTAATCGCAATAAAGGAAATGGAGGTAGAGGTTATCGTAGTGATTCTACAGGTTCTATTTTAGAAACCATAATTCTTTCTAACCGAGGTCGTGGAGGTTTCTCTGGCGGCGGTTTTGGAGGAAGTTCTGGAGGAGGTTTCGGAAGTGGAAGTTCTGGAGGATTTGGCGGCGGTTTTGGTGGCGGTGGTTTTGGTGGTGGCGGAGCTTCAGGAAGTTGGTAGTATTAAGTTAGTTCTTCCCAAAAATCACTATAAAAATTTGGAGTAGTTAGCAGTTGTTTATGATTACCTTGTGCTATAAAAACACCATTTTCTAAAACATAAATTCTATCTGCTACATTTTTTAAAGTATGTAATCTATGCGATATAAATAAAACAGCTATATCATTTTTAAGATTGTTTAACAACTCAATAGTAAACTTTTCAGTATTTCTATCCATTGCAGAAGTTGGTTCGTCTAACAATAAAAATTGTGGTTTTTTATACAATACTCTTGCTAAAGCAATAATTTGTTTTTGTCCACCAGAAAGATTAATACCTTCTTCACCCAAAATTGTACCATAACCTTGTGGTAATTGAGTTATAAACTTTTCAAAACCTTTTTCTTGACAAAATTTCACTACATTTTCTGGATTATCTTCTGCTCCTAACAAAATATTATCAATCACATTACCAGAAAAAATATGAATTTCTTGAGGTATCACGCCAACTAAATTTCGCCAATGTGTAGTAGAAATATTTTTTAATTCATGCTGATTGTTAATAGTTATATTACCATTTTCAAAAGGATAAAACTGTTGTAAGACTTGACCTAATGTACTTTTTCCACTTCCACTTTCACCAACTACAGCTATAAACTCTCCTTTTTTAAGACTTAGCTTTATATTTTTTAATAATGGACTTCTACCCGCAAACCGAAATGACATATTTTTAATTTCTAAAGATTGAAAATTTGTTATTTCTGTAGTACCTTGATTTTCTTTTTCAATACTTGCAAACTCAAACATTCTATTAAAAGCAATTTTAGCTTCGTTAATAGGTATGGCAATTAAAGCTAAATTGGTGATGCTTGGTAATAATGAACCTGCAATACCTAAAACCGCCATAAGCTCACCTAAAGTCATAATTTCATTATATACCATATTAGATGTATAGCCTAAAATTGCTATTAAAAAAGTAACTCCTGCAATACCAGATAGTAATGATAGTTTGATGTTTATTTTACCTAAAGAAAATATCTTATTCTGAAAATTGCCATAAACCAATTGGTTTACTTTTTGAAATAAAGGTTGACGATTAAAATTCTTTATTGTAGCAATACCTTGCATAGAAGTAATGTAATTACTCTCATTAAAGGCATAACTTTGCATCACTTCTTTTTGTGCTGTGATTATTTTTTTATTAAAGCTATAAATAATTAAAAAGTAAATAGGTAAACTAATTAAAGCAATAACTCCAACTTGCCAAGAATAATAAAATAAAAAACCAAAAGAAACTAAGGTTACTAAAATATCAATTACAAAACTACTCGCAATAAGTTTAATTACTCTTTGTACTCTAGCAGTATCATTTAATCTTGCAACCAACTCTCCAATTTTTCTAGTATCAAAAAAAGGTTTTGGTAAATGTAATAATGAGGTGTAAAAAGTATCAATAATTCTATTATTAAAATCTTTAGATTGCTTGATTAAAAAGAACTCTCGCAATACTGAAAAAGCTACTCTAACCAATAATAGAAAGCCTAATAAACCAATCCCTGTAATTAGCTTAGATGTGTTTTGTGATGGTAAAATATCATCTATTAATTTTTGTGAGAATATTGCCATTGCCATACCTAATAAAGCAACACCAATACCAAAAACCACACTAATTACTAATAACTGTTGGTCTTTTTTAAGTAATTTTAAAAACCATTCTTTTTTAGATTTTTGTGTTTCTGTAGCTTTTACAAATTTTTTGTTTGGTGTAAGTGTTAAACAAGTTTTTGATTTCCAAATTTTGCTTAGCTCTTCTTTAGTGTAATATGCAATGCCTTTTGCAGGATCACCAATAATAAATTTGTTGTTTTCAAAACCGTAACAAACCACATAATGTTGTAAACGCTCTTCTATAACAACATGTAAAATTAAGGGTTCTTTATGGTCTATTACTGCTTGTAAATCTGCCTCATTGCCACTTGCATCAAAACCCAAACCATTTGCAGCTTGATACAAACCAAGCAAAGTTGTTCCTTGTTTTGTTGTACCACTTATCTCTCTTAATTTTTCTAAAGAATTATTACCTTCGTAATACTTAATTACCGACAACAAACAAGCAACACCACAATCACTTTGGTCATGTTGTAGTACTAATGTTTTATTTAATTGTTTTTCTTTCTTCATATTCTAACTATTTTTAACCACAAGGAACTCTCCCGAAACTTCGGGATTTTACAAAGTTCACAAAGCAGTATGAATTGTTTGTTTTACTATTTAGGAGAAATTTTTCTTTGAGAAGATATTAGAACTTCTATAATTTTATCTATTTTAGTAGCTCCTTTAAATTTTTTAATTAGCCTGTTTTCTTTACTATATAACAACATAAAAGGTAAAGTTTTCGCATCAAATATCTCTGAAAACTCTAACTTTGTATCTGCTAAAAATATAATATTAGCTTTGTTTTCTAATTGGTGTTTTTTAGAAAAATTTATAATGCCATTTATTTCTTCATGAGAAACAAATAGTATTTGTATGTTTTTTAAACTTTCTAAATTATCATGTATTTTTTGTGCTTCACTATTACAAAAATCACATTCACTATTAAAATAAACAAATAATTTTGGTAACTCTTGGTTAATATTGACTTGTGTAAAATCTTTATTTTCTAAAGTTTTAAATGTAAACCTTGGTACGCTTTTAATTCTTAATGCTACTTCTTTTTTATGTTTTAGATTGGTATTAATTTTATAGCCTAAAAATGAAACCACAAACACCAAAAACAATAAAGCCCCAACTTTTATATACTTTCTCATAATTTAATTTTGATAACTTTTATTTGTTTTCTTCGGTTTTCTGACTTCCATCTTCGGTCTTTTTTAACTCATGTTAAGTATTAAAAACATCATCAAGCCCAACCAAATAAGTAAACCCGTGCCATAACTAACAGCAACCATTTCAAAACTTTTGACATATTTGTTTTTTAGTAATTTATGTA
>DQTE01000249.1 GCA_015662905.1 Crocinitomix sp.
CATAGCATTAGTTATGGTGAGTATCAAAAAACGAGCATTCCCAATAATGGCGTGCAGTTTGGCTTTGCAGTAGAAGATACTTGCGGATTTAAGGTTATATATTTTGACGTGATTTTAAAGTCTTTTTTAAAGTTTATTTATTAAAAGAATTACCTTTGTACCTATGTACAATAATGAAAGAAACCAATCAGGCAATAGAGAAAACGATCAAAAAAAGAGTGGGTATAGAAATAAAAGAGAGAATGAGGATTTAAACAAAGATTTAATTTTTGGAGTAAGAGCTGTTATTGAGGCCGTTAGAGCAGGAAAAGAAATCAATAAAATAATGATTCAAAGGGGGATGCAAAAAGACCTGTTTAAAGAGTTAAAAGAGGAGTTAGCTAACAAAACCTATAATTTACAATTTGTCCCTATTCAAAAGTTAAATAGATTAACAAAAAAAAATCACCAAGGTGTTGTAGCGTTTATGGCACCTATTGAATATCAAGCGTTAGAACCTATTGTAACTAAATTATTTGAAGAAGGCGAAATTCCATCAATTTTAATTTTAGATAGAATTACTGATGTACGCAATTTTGGAGCTATTGCACGTACTGCAGAATGTACAGGTGTTCACGCCATTGTAATTATTGAAAAAGGAGGAGTGTTGGTAACATCAGATGCTATAAAAACCTCTGCAGGAGCCTTACACCGTATTCCTGTTTGTAAAGCAAAAGACTTATCTCAAATTGTACATTACCTTAAAACAAGCGGGGTGCAAGTAGTGGCTTGTACAGAAAAAACTAATCGATTAATTCAAGATATAGATTTAGTATTACCAACGGCAATAATTATGGGAAGCGAAGAAGATGGAATTTCTACTAAATTGCTAGCAGAAAGTAATATAAAAGCAAAAATTCCAATGGTAGGAGAAATAGCTTCTTTAAATGTTGCCGTTAGTGCAGGTATTATTCTTTATGAAAGTTTAAGGCAAAGAATGGGGTAGCATTAATCTGCAAACATGTTCGTAGCGAAATGTTAAGCATTCATAAACACCTTAAAAAGAAAATAAAAATTTGTGCATAAAATTAAAATTTAATTTGACAGTACTTTATAAGGTGCCCTTTATTAGAAAAAATTTGTTCATAATTGGTTTTTATAGAAAGGATTTCTTTTTGTTCATCTGATAAATTATCCCAATATTCATTGCCGTAAAGGTTCCAAGTAAAATTATTGCATTTGTATTGATGTTCTTCAATTTGTTTTATGGTAAATTCAAATAAAATGTCACTATCTGTTTTAAGGTGGATTATACCGTTTGGCTTTAAAATTTGTTTAAATCTATCCATAAATAATTTTGAGGTTAACCTTTTTCTAGGTTTTTCTTTTTGAGGGTCAGAAAAAGTAAGCCAAATTTCATCTACTTCATTGGGGTTAAAAATTTCAAGAATAAAATCAATTCTAAGTCTAACAAAAGCAACATTTTTTAGTTTTTTTTCTCGTACTTCATTGGCACCATACCACATTCTAGCACCCTTTATATCAATGCCAATAAAGTTCTTATGAGGGTATTTTTTAGCTAATTCAACTGTGTATTCACCTTTGCCACAACCTAACTCAATAATAATTGGATGCTGATTGTTAAAAAAAAGGGTTGACCATTTACCTTTTAGAGAAAAACTACCATTTTTAAGGGTTGAAATGTCTGGTTCGAAAACAAAATCCATTGTTTTCATATCGGCAAAATGCTTTAACTTATTTTTAGCCATAAACTAACTTACTTATAATGAATCGTTGATTTCTGTTAAAATTTGAGTAACCTCTTTGAGCAACAAGTTTTTTTGTGAGTTGTCATTATCATTTTCAATCAAGTAAGTTTTTAAATAAAGTAAAGGTTCCATAATTTTTTGCTCATCTAATGTTCCCTCCATATTTTCAATAATGGTCAAGCATTCCATAGCATCCATCATATCACCTTTTGAACCCGCTTTAACAATTTCATCTAAATATAAAGTGTAATCAAGGTTTGAGTTCCAAATTGAGCTTAAAAGCATTGTTCTAGCTCCAGATAATTTATCATTTGATAAACACTTGATAACTTCCTGTGGTGCCTCTGTTGATTTTAATGAGTTAAGTAAATCTGTAATTTCATTCTTAATGGCATTATTTTGAGTAGTGGTAAAAAGCTTTACCAAAGGTTCTATTACTGTCTTATCTCCTGAAACTTTTAAAGATTTAATTGCATTAATAATCTCTTTAGGTGCTTTAGAATCAAGTTTTTTTAACAATTCAACAACTTTTTTATTTGCCTTTTTTTCTTTTGCCATTCTTAATTTTTTTTGCAAATATATATCAAATTTGATTAACACAATCTATATTTTTATAAGTACAAAGGTGTGGAGTAGAATTAAAAATCATTGTAAACACCTAAGCCAAATAAAGCAAAGTCATATTTAACAGGGTCAGTTTTATCTAACTTTCTCAAATGAACCATTAACTCTTCTAAGGCTTTCCAATCGTTGGCTTTTCTTTTTATAAAACCAAGCTTTCTGGCAATATTTCCAGTGTGAACATCAAGAGGGCAATATAATTCGGTAGGAGAAATTCTGTTCCAAATTCCAAAATCTACTCCTTTTTTATCTTTTCTAACCATCCAACGCAAATACATGTTTAAACGTTTTGCAGACGAGTTTTTTAAAGGGTTTGATAAATGTTTTTCACTCCTTTTATTGTGAGGAAAAGCCAAAAATGAATTTCTAAATCCAGCTATTTTTAACTGCATATTGCCTTTGTGCTTTGCAAATTCATTTTCAATAGACGATTTATTTTGATAGATATGTTGTAAGGACTGTATAAAAAATTTGAGGTCAATGCTATTAAAAGTTCTGTGTACAAAAGTTAAATCTTTTAAATCGCTTTCAGAGGCGTTTAAAACAAATTCATAGGGCTGATTTCCCATAATATCAACTAATTTTTGTCCGTTTTTAATAATCATTTGTCTTTTGCCCCAAGCAATAGTTGCCACTAAAAAAGCTATAATCTCAATATCATTTTTATCAGTAAATTGGTGAGGAATAGAAATAGGGTCATTTGGAACAAAGGCAGAGGTGTTGTATTGCTCTACTTTTTCATCTAAAAATAGTTTTAACTCCTTAAAATTTATTTTATTCTTGCTCTGTGTCAATGGTTTGAGTTAATGGTTTGATTGTAATTTCTGGAAGTAAAATACCGTCTTTCATTTCAAGTTTACGGTCTGCCATATTTGCTAACTCTTGATTGTGAGTTACAATAACAATGGTTTGATTGTGGCTTTCTTTTAATTCAAAAAATAATTGATGTAACTCATTTGAGTTCTTAGAATCAAGATTTCCTGAGGGCTCATCTGCAAAAATTATAGCAGGGTCATTAATCATTGCTCTGGCAACTGCCACACGTTGTTGCTCACCGCCTGATAACTCAGATGGTTTGTGATTTAATCTATGTGATAAACCAAGATAATCTAACGTTTTTTTTGCTTTATCTAAAGATTGACTTTTTCCTCTACCCCCCAGTAATGCAGGTATTATTACATTTTCTATAGCCGTAAATTCAGGTAATAATTGGTGAAATTGAAAAATAAATCCTAATTTATTATTTCTAAAATGGGCTAACTTTTTACCCTTTAATTGATTGATATTGATGCCATCTATGATGACTTTTCCTTGGTCGGGCGCATCTAGTGTGCCTAGTATTTGTAAAAGCGTAGTTTTACCAGCACCCGAAGGGCCAGTAATGCATACCACTTCCTTGGTGTTAATTTGTAAATCAATCCCTTTTAATATAGATAAATGATTATATTTTTTGTGAATATTACTTGCTTTTAACATAATTAAAGTCAAAATTAATGAGATTTATTTAAAATGTCGTAATTTTGTAAGTAATGTTTGATGATTTAGAAAATTATTACCCCTCAAAACCAAAGTTACCACAAGTTGGGTTTAAAGAGATGTTGCAAAAAAACTTAATGTTTATTGTAATATTCTTTTTTTTATTAGCATTTTATTTTAGTGAAAATATAATGTTGATAATGTCTATGGTAGCAGCCATAATCTTCCACGAATTTGGGCACTTTGTAGGTATGAAAGTCTTTAAGTTTAATGATAAAAAAATAATGTATTTGCCATTTTTAACGTTTCTTTTAAAACAAAAAACTGAAACTGTATCGCAAAAACAATATTTAATTACAATTTTGTTAGGTGTAATTCCAGGCTTATTAATAGGAACAATATTGTTTTACACTTATTTACAAACTCAAAACCAACTATTGCTTACAATGTCAACTTTGTTTATTGTAATTAATATTTTTTCTGTACTTCCTTTAGACCCTTTAGATGGAGGCAAATTAGTTGAGACCGTTTTCTTTCCCAACAATAATACGTTTAAACTGTATTATGTTTTAATATCATCTGTTGTTTTTATTGTAATTGGGTTTTATTTTGAATTATATGTGCTAATGATTTTTGGATTTTTAATGGCGTTTAAAGTTAAGTCTATTCAACGTAATGATACGATTCAAAAAACGCTAGACAATCAAGAGGTTGATTATAAAAAACCATACAGCTTATTGTCTGATAGAGAATATTGGAAAATTAGAAATGTTTTTTTAGACAATAACCCTCGAATAAAAGAGTTGATTCCTTCTACGGATATTGTGTGGGAGAATGAAAATTTATTGATTGCACAAATTAGTCAGATATTAAAAATTGAAATTAAAACAGATGCATCATTAGCGTTTAAAGTTTTAGTTTTTGCAATATTATTCGTTTCAGTTTATTTTCCAATTCATTTAATATTAAAGCATTGGGAAACAGTTTTTCAACCAATAATTGAGAGTGTAAATGTTTAAAATAGGTGACAAAGTTTCTGTTATTCACGAGCAAATTTCAGGCACAATATCAAGTATTAAAGGAAAAAGATTAACAATTATTGATGAACATGGTTTTTCTCGTGATTTTATGGATAAAGAAGTAGTGCTTTTAAAATCTGAAAGAGAATATAAATTGACAGATGAAATGATAGAAAGCGTTATCAACGAACAATTACAAGAAAAAAACACAAAGTTAAAGCCTAAAAAAGGCGTTGCTAAAGTTCATCAGCAGCAAGAGTCCTTTGAAATTGATTTACACATTGAAAAGTTAATAGACGATAATTATTATACAGAGGACACTTTAACTATTCAAATGCGTTATTGCAGAGTATTTATTGAGAGAGCCCTAAGATTAAAAGTTAAAAAAGCAATGGTAATTCACGGTAAAGGTGAAGGTGTTTTAAAACAAGAAATTCATAAATATTTAGAACATTTAGAGAACAGAAAACACATTGGTATAGATTATAAAGTTGTCAATCAAGGAGGCGCAACAGAAGTTTATTTTAAAGTTGTTTAAGGTTGAATGATAAAATATGAAAATGAGTTTTTATTGATAAACAACTTCTTTAAGTGAAGAATAATAAAATTATTCCGATAGTAAAAAATCAACAATGGTTTGATAAAATATTTCTTGCTGCTCGGCGTGCACCCAATGTCCAGCATTTTTAATGGTAACAATTTTAGAGTTTGGAAATTTATTATAAATCTCATCAAAATCACTTTCCAAAATATAGTTGGATAACTCACCCCTAACAAATAGTGTAGGTACTTCAATAGTGTCAAAATATACTTCTTCTATAATTTTTTGAATATCATTGGCAAGTACGGGCAGGTTAATTCTCCAAGCTAATTGTCCTTTGCGTTCCCAATATAAGTTTTTAAGTAAAAATTGTCGTATGGCGGCATTATCAATGTATGCACTCAAGGCTCTATCTGCTTGACCTCTGGTTTTTAATTTTGATAAATCTAAAGCCTTTAACCCTAGTACTATTTGTTCGTGGTGCATAGGGTATTGTTTGTGCGATATGTCAACCACAATTAATTTGTTTAGTAATTCAGGATATTCTGCTGCAAAACCTATGGCTGTTTTTCCACCCATTGAGTGACCTAATAGGTTAAAATGGTCAATGCCTAAATCATCTATTAATTCGGCAAAATCTTCAACCATAACATCATAATTATGTTCTATGGCGTGGGGTGAACGACCGTGATTTCTTTGGTCAACTAAGTAAACAGTAAAGTTAGCTGAAAATCGTTTTGCCAATGTTTGCCAGTTATCAGATGAACCAAATAAACCATGTAATATAAATAAAGCAGGTTTATTATTTGTTTCATCTCCTATAACTCTATAATGTAATTTCATAGTTTTATACAGCTACAACACCAACAATTTCTGGAACAACATTTTTTATTGATTCTTCAATTCCTGCTTTTAACGTCATTGCACTCATATCACAATTTACACAAGCACCCAAGAGCCTAACCTTAACAATATTATCATCAGTTAATTCAATAAACTCAACATCTCCGCCATCTTTCTGCAGGTAAGGTCTTATTGATTGAATTGCAATTTCTATTTTTTCGACTTTATCCATTTATTTTTTTTCAACCTTTTCAACAAAAGTACGAACAAATTCTTCAAAAATTTTAGCTGATGGCGTATTTTCTTGTAAAACAGCAGGGCGTCCAACATCACCTGCTTCACGCACAGATTGGATTAAAGGAATTTGCGCCAATAATGGAATATTCATCACTTCTGCCAAATTTTTGCCTCCATCTTTACCAAAAATATAATATTTGTTTTCTGGTAGTTCAGCAGGTGTAAACCAAGCCATATTTTCAACTAAACCTATAACAGGTACTTTAATGCTGTCCATATTAAACATATTTATTCCTTTTCTAGCATCTGCCAACGCTACTTCTTGAGGAGTTGTTATCACAATGGCGCCAGATAATGGAATGTTTTGTACCAATGTCAAGTGAATATCACCCGTACCAGGAGGCAAGTCAATTAATAAGTAATCTAAATCTTCCCAATGTGCATCTTTAAATAACTGATTAAGTGCTTTTGTTGCCATAGGTCCTCTCCAAACTACTGCTTGGTCAGGGTCAGAGAAAAAACCAATAGATAAAATTTTAACACCGTAACTTTCAATTGGTTTTATAAACGTTTTACCGTTCACTTCAACACCTTGTGGACGCTCGCCAACTAAATCAAACATTGTTGGAGCAGACGGTCCATAAATATCAGCATCTACAAGTCCAACTTTATACCCCATTTTTGCTAAACCTGCTGCTAGGTTAGTTGTAATGGTAGATTTACCCACCCCTCCTTTACCAGAGGCAATGGCTACAATATGTTTTACATTTGGTAAAATCGTTCTAATAGAAGGGTCTCTATCTTTAGGAAGCGCCTCAACTGTTACATTAGTTTTAACGTCTTTTCCTAGTTGGCGTTCAATTGCAAACTCACAAGCCTCTTGCATTCGCTTACGAGAGTGCATAGCCGGATTAGAAATTTTAACTGTAAATTTTACGGTGTTTTCATCAATTTGTATATTATCAACTAATCCTAAAGTGATAATGTCCTTGTGTAAATCTGGTTCAATAACTTTACTTAAAGCCAGTTTTATATTGTCTATTGTTAAATTCATTTTTCACATTATTATAGGCTACAAAGGTAAGTGTTTTTTAATAGAAGTTGTTTAAGGTTGAATGATAAAATGTGAAAATGAGTTATTTTGTTGATTGACAAGGCATTTTTTAACTTGTTATTTCGACTTTAAGCAACTTCATCATAAAAGTAGTGATAAAAATCACTTGAATTTTTTTACCTTAAAACCCGCAAGTCTGTTCGTAGCGAAATGCAAAGCATTCATAAACATCTTAAAAAGCGAATAAAATTTGTGTATATAAAATAAAAAAGACGGTGAGCAATTGGGGTAGCGAAGGTTTGACACACGCAAACATAGTATTAGTTATCTGTCTTTACAGGTGGTGAGTATCTAAAATGAGCCTGCCTTTGTCGGCAGACAGGCATTTCCAATAATGGTGTGAAGTTTGTCTTTGTAGTATAAGATACTTGCAGATTTAAGGTTTTATTATAATTAATCTATTTGTGATATAGCACACAGTTTATTTAATAAACTATAACTATTTTTGTGGTGTTAATTAAAGTTAAAGATGAAAAACATTCTAGATAGTAATAAAACAGAAGGAACAGGTGTCTTATTTCAATTAAAAAAAAATCTGGGATTATTTGCAATGGCTAGTTTAATCTTAGGTTTAGCACCATTTGTACCTGAACCTCATATTTGGGGTAAATTAAAATGGGTTATGGGAGGTGGTGCTTTTTCAGGAGAACACCCTATGGGTGCAATGGATTGGTTTGATTTATTGATGCACGGTACACCGTGGTTATTATTAATAGTATCTTTGGTTTTAAATGGATTAGATTTAATGCAAAAAAATAAATAGTTATGTTTAAAAAAATACATATTGGAATTGGCATATTGACATTATTATTTGTAGGATGTACGTCAAGTATTGAAGAAAATAAAAAAGTAGAAGATGAAACCGTGGGACAAATCCAACAAAATGATGATGAAGTAGCATCTTCTCTGGTTAATAATTGTTTTTCTTGTCATCAACCAATGGGAAGTTCTGAAACAAGAATAGCCCCACCTATGGGACACGTTAAATCTCATTACTTGGAAAAATATCAAACAAAAGAAGAATTTGTTAAAGCAATGGCATCTTTTATAAACTCACCAAATAAAGAAGCAGGTATAATGTATGGCGCATTAGAAAAGTTTGGTGTTATGCCTAATATGCAATTTGATAAAGAAACAGTTCATAAAATTGTAAGTTATGTCTATGATAACGATATTGATTCTGACCAATGGTTAGCAAAATATAATAAAGTAACTGAACCAACTTTTGAGGATGGAGATTTCATTGGTAAAGGTCGTCATATTGTAATGAGTACTAAAAAACAGTTGGGTAAAAACCTAAAAAAGACAATTAAAACAAAAGGAACCAAAGAAGCTGTAAGTTTTTGTAGTGTAAGAGCGTATCCTATTTTAGACAGTATGGCTACAGTTCATAATGCTAAAATTGCGAGAGTATCCAATAAGTATAGAAATCCAAAAAATAAAGCAAACGATAAAGAAATAGATTATATTTTAATTTATCAAACGCAGCTAGATAATGGATTTGAATTAAAACCAATTCTGGAAGAAACAGAAGATTTAGCAACTTTCTATATGCCTATTGTAACTAACGAAATGTGTTTACAATGTCACGGTCCAAAAGACAGTATTGAACCTGAAGTTTTAGCTGAAATTTTAAAACATTATAAAGATGACAAAGCTACAGGGTATGACGTCAATCAAATTAGAGGAATTTGGCGCATTGAAATGGCGAAATAAAAGAATACTTTTTCATAATATATATGTTTAATTTAAAAATAGGGTAATGTCACCATTGCCCTATTTTTGTTTTAAATCCTTAGGTTTATTCATTATAAAATCCAATAGTAATTGTAGTTTTACACAAAAAGATTAAGGTTTTAATTGGTTATCAATGTTTAAAAACATTCTTTTAACTATAATTATCATTGATAATAAGTATTTTTTAGTAAACCAGATTTATTTTTTTAGCAATAAAATTTTAATGTAAACAGATTATTGAGTCCGTAGTTATTAATTATTAAAATTATAGTTTTATCTTTGAATTTTCTAAATTTAAAATTTGATGAAATATTTATTCATACTTTTTATTGCCTTATCGATTAACTCCTTCGCTCAAACAACGGTAAGAGGATTTGTTAAAAGTGCAGAAGATGGTAACGCCATTCCGTTTGCTAAAGTATTTATTGAGGAGTTAAAAATAGGTGCAAATACTGATTTTAACGGGTTTTATTCTATACCAAAAGTGCCAGCGGGTAATTATACCATAAAGATAACAAGTGTAGAGTATAATGAGTTTTCTAAACAAATAACAGTGGTTGATAACGAAATTTTAACGTTGAATGTTGAACTTAAAATGGGAAAGATTTTAGATGAAGTTATTGTGTCTGGAGAAAAGAAAGATTTACAAAAAGAAGTAAGAGTATCTGTACTAAAAATTACATCTAAAGACATATTAAGAGTACCAACCACTGGGGGAGATGCTGATATTGCAACGTATTTTCAAACCGTACCCGGAGTAGTGTCAACAGGTGACCAAGGCGGACAAGTTTATGTACGTGGTGGAACACCTATACAAAATAAAATATTGTTAGACGGTATGACTATTTACAATCCTTTTCATTCTATTGGATTTTTCTCGGTTTTTGAAACAGATTTAATTAGGTCAGCAGATATTTACACAGGTGGTTTTAATGCCGAATACGGCGGACGAATTTCTTCTATAATGGATATTAAATACCGTAACGGTAACCAAAAAAGATTATCCGGACTTATAGGTGCTTCTCCTTTTACATCAAAAGTGTTATTGGAAGGTCCTTTGAGTAAAAAAAATGGAATTTCTTTCGTTTTTTCATCAAAATTATCGCTATTAGAACAAACTTCAAAAATATTTTACCCTTACATTAATAATGGAGAGGGTTTACCATTTAATTTTAATGATTATTATGGTAAAATAACCATTGATGGCGGAAAAGGAAGTTTTTTCAATTTTTTTGGTTTTTCTTTTAATGACAAAGTTAAATATCAAGCTGTATCAGACCTTAATTGGAACAGTTGGGGAGCAGGAGTTAACTTTGCTTTTGTGCCTCAAAACTCTCAACTATATCTAAAAGGTAGAATAAATACATCTAAATATGATATTGAATTAACAGAAGATAACGTACAGCCAAGAACATCAAGCATTGCTGGGTTTGAAATGGCTTTTGATTTTTCTTATTTTCTTGAAGGTAGAAGCCAACTAAATTATGGATTTAATTTCAACTATTTTAAAACTACATTTAATACGTTTAATGTAGCAAATAAAACCATTGAACTAAGAAATGATGCCCCAGAAGCAGGCGCATATTTTTCGTATAAAATAGTAAAAGGAAGATTAGTTTTAGAGCCTAGTATAAGATTTCAAGGTTACTCTTCAGTTGGTGAATTAACCGCCGAACCCCGATTAGGTGGTAAATACAATATTACAGAAAACATTAGAATAAAATTTGCAGGCGGATATTTTACCCAAAATTATACCAGTACCACTTCTGATAAAGATGTTGTAAACCTCTTTTATGGATTTATTCAAGCGCCAACCAATTTACCGTCTGATTTTACAAAACAAGATGGTGAAATAGTAGCCATAGAAAATGGATTACAGAAAGCTTGGCACGCTATTTCAGGAATGGAATTTGACTTAAATTCTAAGTTGACACTCAATATAGAGGCTTATTATAAATGGTTTACGCAAATGTCTAATATCAATTCAAATAAAATATTTGATGATGTATCAACAAATCAAGTACCTGATGTTTATAAAAAAGACTTTATTACAGAATCAGGACAAGCAAGAGGCGTAGATGTACTTTTAAAATATAATACTAAAAAATTATATATATGGGCAGTGTATTCGTTAAGTAAAGTTACCCGATGGGATGGATTTAAAACATATTATCCTATTTTTGATAGACGCCACAACGTTAATTTAGTGGGTAGTTATGTTTTTGGTAAAAATAAATCTTGGGAAGTTACAACAAGATGGAATTTTGGTTCAGGATTTCCTTTTAAACAAACACAAGGTGTAGGAGAGGTTGTAGCAATATCTTCACTTAATCAAGATTACGTAACTTCTAATTCTAATGAATTAACATTTGTATATGAAGATGCTTTTAGTGGACGTTTACCCACTTATCATAGATTGGATTTAAACATTAAGAAGAAATTTACCTCAAAAAAATATGAACACTTAAAATGGGAGGTGATAGCAGGAGTTACAAATGCTTACAATAGAAATAATATATTTTATGTTAATAGGGTGACAAACGAAAAAGTATATCAATTACCTTTAATGCCTAGCATTGCTCTGAATTTTAGATTTTAAATGAAAAAAAGTTTAAAAATAGTTTTAGTCCTACTATTTCTTTGTAACGGTGCGCATGCAATAAAATTAAATCCAAGAAAAAAGTATCCATTTGGTGCCTCAATTCATTTGCTTGGTCCATCAGGACATTTAGCTTTGTCTGTAAATGCTTTTGTTGTTCCAAAAATTAATATAGAACTAGGAACCGGATTGTATAATGCAAATAGCCTGTTTCAATACTCAACCTTTATTGGTGGTAAATATCATTTTGGAGGTAATTCATTTTTAAACACCACCTTTTATTTAGGTGTTTATGATGCTTTTAGTCATGACTTTAATAGACATCATCTGTATTTTCCATTAGGCCTACATAAAATAAAAAGAAATCAATTAACTTGGAGTGTTGAAGTTGCTTTTCAACCTGACAAAGCCTATTATGATTCTACTTTTTGGGGTGCATTTAAAGTAGGGTATCAATTTGGTATAAAAACTAAAAAACAAAAAAAAGAATTCTCTTTATTTAAAAATAAAAAGTAGGACAATGGAAGAAAAATTAAAAGCCTTTGAAAGACTCTTAAATATAATGGAAGATTTAAGAGCAAAATGTCCTTGGGATAAAAAACAAACACTCGAATCTTTAAGACATTTAACCATTGAAGAAACTTACGAGCTTGCAGACGCTATTATTGAAAAAGATATGCAAGAAATAAAAGGAGAATTGGGTGATTTAATGTTGCATCTAGTTTTTTATAGCAAGATAGCATCAGAAACTAACGATTTTGATATTGCTGATGTTCTAAATACAGTCTGCGACAAATTAGTACGCCGACATCCTCATATTTATGGAAATACCGTAGCTCAAACAGAAGAAGAAGTAAAAGCTAATTGGGAAAAAATTAAACTGTCCGAAAAAAATACTAAAACAAATAAAGTAAAACAATCGGTACTTGAAGGTGTGCCCAAATCCTTACCAGCTTTGGTTAAAGCCAGTAGGATTCAAGAAAAAGTAAAAGGCTTAGGTTTTGAGTGGGATAACAAACAACAAGTATGGGATAAAGTTTTGGAAGAGATAGAAGAACTTAAACAAGCAGAAGAAAAAGGTAATCAAAATAACGTTGAAGAGGAATTTGGAGATGTTTTATTTGCATTAATCAACTATGCCCGTTGGATAAATGTAAACCCCGAAAATGCGCTTGAAAAAACCAATAAAAAATTCATAAAAAGATTCCAGTGGATGGAAAAACAAACCAAGATAGACGGTAAAAATCTAAGCCAAATGAATTTAGATGATATGAACCACTATTGGGAACAGGCCAAAAACTATTTCAAGCATTAATTAATGATACACCATCACTAAAACAATAATCAGCCATAAGTTCTTAAAAAAATAATTACTTTTAGTGCAAAATTAAAGACGTGGTATTAAATTACATTTGGATAGGTTTTTTCTTAGTGGCTTTTGTGGTGGCAATAATCAAAACCATTGGTGGCGATTATGAAATATTCTCAGTTATTGTTAATAGTACTTTCAATATGGCAGAAACTTCTTTTGAAATAGCCATTGGTTTAACAGGAGTTTTATGCCTTTGGTTAGGTATAATGAGCATTGGCGAAAAGGGTGGGGCAGTCAATTTATTATCAAAATTAGTAGGGCCGTTTTTCTCAAAACTATTTCCAGATGTGCCAGAGAATCACCCTGCAAGAGGTTCAATGCTAATGAATTTTTCAGCTAATATGTTAGGCTTAGACAATGCTGCTACCCCAATGGGCTTAAAGGCAATGAATGAATTGCAAGAACTTAATTCCAAAAAAGACACAGCCTCAAATGCACAAATAATGTTTTTAGTGTTAAACACCTCAGGTTTAACACTCATTCCAATTACAGTAATGAATTACCGTAGTCAGTTTGGAGCTAATAATCCTGCTGACGTTTTTATACCAATTTTAATTGCGACCTTTTTTGCTTCATTAATAGGGTTGATTATAGTGGCAATTTATCAAAAAATAAATTTGTTTAATAGGGTAGTATTGGCATATCTTGGTGGGTTAACAGCAGTTATTGTTGCAATGTTATGGTATTTTTCAACCCTAACCCCTCAACAGCTTGAAATACAATCATCTTTGGCAAGCAATGTTATATTGTTTACCATTATTTGTGGCTTTATTGTAATGGCACTCATTAAAAAAGTAAATGTTTATGAGGCTTTTATTGATGGTGCAAAAGATGGGTTTAACATAGCTGTAAAAATAATACCTTATTTAGTTGCCATTTTAGTTTCAATTGGTGTTTTTAGAGCCTCAGGCGCTTTAGATTATTTAATTGATGGCTTGCGTTGGTTTTTTAGTCTGTTTTTGGAGGATACAAGATTTGTTGAAGGCTTGCCCACCGCATTTATGAAACCTTTAAGTGGAACAGGTGCCAGAGGTATGATGTTAGACGCTTTTGAATCACACGGTGTAGATAGTTTTATAGGAAGACTTACTGCTACCTTACAGGGAGCAACAGACACTACATTTTATATTATAGCTGTATATTTTGGAGCTGTGGGTATAAAGAAAACACGTTATGCTATAAAAGCGGGTCTATTAGCAGATTTGGCAGGTGTGATTACTGCAATTATTGTAGCTTATATGTTTTTTGGTGGAAATTCTGTAAACACAAATTTAACTGATGAAGACATTTTAAAACAATTTACTACCGAATGGAACACCCAACACAAAAGTCAATTGTTAAGTGATGAATTTAAACTATTTGACCAAACTTACGAACAAAAACCAACTGAAGATTTACAACAAATTATTCCACAATTTAATATAGTACATCAACACTACATTAAAGATGAACACACTATTTTATTAAAAAACAAAGTTCAGAATCAAATTAAAGCGTTCAACATAAAAATAGACAAACAAAAGGTAAAATCTATACAGTATTTGGGTAATTTTTAGTTAAATAAAAAACAGTATTTTTGTAAGTAAACAACAAAAGTTTTTATGCCGTTTTGGAAAAAAGAAAAGAAAGAGAAGATTGAAGGAAAACTAAAAGTTAAGCCATTAAATTATCCTGAAAAAGTAATTATAGTTTGGGCTGAGGCTATTTCGGGAGATAAAAAATTACTTGAGGTGTTAATGAAAAGTGAGTACAAAGAATTGGGAATTTTTGTATATGCTTTAAACAATAAAGATGACGCAAGGGTGTGGTTAATGAAAAATGGATATCCTCATTTAATGGCCTTGATTAACGGCGTAGAAGGAAACACAAATGCTTTAAATTGGCTTAAACAAAACAAGTTTGAATTGTTATATCACATAGCTAAAACAGGTGATGGAGATGAGGATTCTTTCAAATGGTTATTACAAGTAGATAAAGAAATGGCTATGATAGCTAAAAAAATTGAATTTATAAAAGACCAAATAGAGTTAGACAACAATGATGTTCATAAAATTAGTAAAGAATAGTAAAAAAGAAATTAGTCTGATTGTTTTAACATTGAGTCTATAGTTTTAAGGTTTTCATTAATTACTCAGAATTTCCAATTCAATACAAACTTACGGATTAGTTAACACAGTATTCAGCTTTAACCTATCGGCGAGCCGAATGCTTATTTGTTGCCATTCGTTATTTTTCCTTTATAATCTTACCGTGTTTCCCATAATCATACACTGTTTTTTGAGTTATAATATCATAATAATAGTTTTTATCCCTATTATAGTAATGAGTTTTATGATAGTTTGTCTTGTTGAATCCAATCCTTACTCTTTCATCATTCTTATGTTTTGAAGTGATTGAAATAGTACCTTAAATCACCAAATTAATAAAAATCTTAAAATATTCGATTTTTAGGTTTTAATTTCGGGTTTTTCCGGCAAATGAAAGTATTACCTTTAAACACTAATTTCTATAAACCTTTAGTAATTCAATATCGTACACAACAGCTGAATAAGGTTCTACGCTAGTACTACCATCTTCGCCGTAGGCCAATTGATAAGGGATAAAAAATCTGTATTGAGCACCTTCTTTCATCAATTGAAGTCCTTCTGCCCATCCGGGTATAACGTTTAACAAAAGTACTTTTACTGGTCTGTTAGATGGAATTGTGGATTCAAAATCCATTCCGTTAATGTGTTTCCCTGTAAAGTGGATTAAAACGCTATCAATTAAGTGTGGTTTTAAACCGTTTCCTTCTTTAAAAATTTCATACTGTAACCCCGAGTCAGTTACCTTTACTTCTTTTCTTAATTGATTGTTTGCTAAAAATTTTTCACCTAAATCTTTATTGATACTTGCGTAAAAAGTAACCAATTCAATTTTGGCTTCATTATAGGGCATAGCAGTAGGACGGTCTAACATTCCGTCTTTTATACCTTTAACGAGTAAATCAACTACTACGTCTTGGTCTATATTTTTACTTACCAAACTAGCCACAAGTGCATTTCCTTCATTAATTCCCATTGCGTAACTGCCATCAGCGCAAGAAACAATACTGCTATCAACTTCACCGTTTTCTTTTAAATACAAATTAAAAATTGAATCTAACGCTTGTGGTTGAATTCTTAGTGGCACGCCAGTTAAATAATCAACCAAACCATTGGTAATTTCAGCTAAATTAAATTTGCCTTTTAATTGTTTTGAGGTGTAGTATATTTTACCTGAAATTCCGTGGTCTAACCCTAATGCGTAGGACACTTTTTGCATTTCTGATGTAAACGTAATTGTGGGGGTATTATCTTTTTTACTTTCTACATCAGCTTCTTTTTTAGGGGCAGTATTGCACCCTACAACAACTAAAAGTAAAAGAAATATATACAACAATAATTTCATATTAAAGGCTTATAAAAAGACAATAGAAGGCTATTGTCTTTTTAGTATAAATGATTTAGTTTTTGTCTAAAAGTTCAACATCAAAAATAAGCGGCATATAAGGCTTAATTGGGCCACCCGGGTGAGGATTAGCGCCATAAGCTAAATTTTCAGGGACATACAAACGCCATTTTGAGCCTATTGGCATCATTTGAAGTGCTTCTGTCCAACCTCTGATTACTTGATTTACACCAAATGTAGCAGGTTGCCCTCTTTCTACGGAACTGTCAAACACAGTACCGTCAGTTAAAGTGCCGTGATAATGAACAGTGACTTGGTCGGTGGCAGATGGTTTTTCTCCCTTACCTTTTTTTAAAATTTCGTATTGCAAACCAGAAGGTAGGGTAGTGATGTTTTCCTTTTTAGCGTTTTCCTCTAAAAACTTATATCCTTCTTCTTTTATTGAGGCAAACTTTTTCTCGTTCAATTCATTCAAATATATTTGAATTTTAGCATTTGCTTCTTGAGGTGTAAACTTTAATTCAGTTTTGTTAAAAACGTCTTTAATCCCTTGAACAAAGGCGTCTAAATCTATTTCATCAAGATTTTGTTGTTGTAAACTTTGTCCAATACTCATTCCAACTCCGTAGCTGGCATCTTTTTTATAACTACTCATTTTTTTCTAATTATGATTTTAAAATTGCTTCAATTCCAGGTAAAGGCTTACCTTCTAAATATTCTAACATAGCGCCACCGCCTGTTGATACGTGGCTAACTTTATCAGCCAAATTAAACATATTTACAGCTGCTACGCTATCTCCACCACCAATTAAACTATAAGCTCCTTTTTGGGTGGCTTCTGCAACAGCTAATGCTATTTGCTTAGTGCCATTCTGAAATTTATCCATCTCAAAAACGCCCATAGGTCCATTCCATAAAATTAGTTTTGATTCTAAAATAACTTTTTTAAATTGTTCAATTGATTTATTTGCTATATCAAGCCCCATCCACCCTTGCGGAATATCATTTATTTCAACAATTTGAGTGTGGGCTTCATTTGAGAACTCATCAGCAATAATGGTGTCTATTGGTAAGTGTAAATTTACATTTTTTTCTTTAGCTTCTTTTATAATGCTATTAGCAGTATCCAAATAATCGTCTTCAACTAAAGAGTTTCCAATGTTACCTCCCATAGCTTTTACAAAGGTGTATGCCATTCCTCCTCCAATAATAAGGTGGTCAACTTTATCTAATAATTTGGTAATAATTGTAATTTTTGAGGATACTTTAGCACCTCCCACAATTGCTGTTAATGGTTTTTCGTCTGAATTTAAAACTTTATCTACACTTTCAATTTCTTTTTCAATTAAATAGCCAAATAATTTATCGTTTGGAAAAAATTGCGCTATTGTAGTGGTTGAAGCGTGTGCTCTATGTGCAGTACCAAAAGCATCATTTACGTAAACATCTCCGTGTTTTGCTAATTTTTTAGCAAATTCAATGTCACCTTTCTTTTCGCCGGGGTGAAATCTTAAATTCTCTAATAATAATACCTCTCCTGCTTTTAAATGTTTAGACTTTTCAAAAGCTCTGCTACCTATTGCATCACTAGCAAATTGTATAGGTTGGCCTAACAATTTTTCTATTTTATAAACTATGTTTTTTAAAGAAAATCTATTTTCAGGTATATTTTTAGGGCGACCTAAATGCGACATAAGAACGACACTTCCGCCATCATTTAATATTTTTTTTATGGTTGGCAATGCTTTTTTAATTCTTGTATCATCAGTAACTTTTAATGTTTCTTTATCAATAGGAACATTAAAATCTACACGTACTAAAGCGCGTTTACGGTTAAAATTATAATTATCAATTTTTGCCATTTGTTTATATTTTATTGTTTAAAAGTTTCGTGACAACGGATGCAATAATCCATAGTATGCGAAAGCGCTTTTAAAGACTTTTTATGATTTTTTTCTTTAAAAATTTCACTCATTTCATCTGCACTTTGATGAAATTCTAAGCCTAAATTTTCAAATTGCTCATTACCAAATGATGCACACATTAGTTTCATTTCGGTTGTTGAGCCTAATTGTGTGTACGCAACGGTTGAGGCATCATCATAGTTGCCATCAGCCAACAAATCAATAATTGATTGTATAGCGATTAAATGACTACGCATATTTTTTAATTGATGATTTTTTTGTTTGGCGTTAAGTTTTAATGATGTTCTTTTATCAAAATTAACTTCTTGTTTACTTTCTGTTTTTACAATGTTAGAAACGTCATTATGCGGTTTGTTGTCACTACAAGATGTCAAAATAAAAAATACTATTGTTAACAAAATAAAATACTTCATTGTTGTTTAATTATTCCCTAATATTAACGGTAAACCATCTGAATTTCCAACCACAATTACCTTACTATTAGGTGATTTAGACAATTCTAAGGTTGCTTGAATTCCTTTTTCTTTTAAGATATTGGGTGTTAAAGAGGCATTTAAAATTCTATTTGCTTCTGCTTTACCTTCTGCTTCAATTTTAATACGTTCAGCTTCTTTTGTTTCTTTTTCTAGCTTATATTTGTATCCCAAAGATTCTTGTTCAAATTTAAGTTTTTGTTCAATGGCAGTTTTAATGGTAGCTGGTAAAGTTATATCTCTTACCAAAATTGCATTAACTTGTACAAATTGTTTTTCTAATAAAATTTTAGTTTCTTGATAAATTTCATCTTGAATCACTTCTCTTTTACTTGAATAGATTTCTTCAGGTGTGTAACGTCCAATCACTGATCTTGTTGCCGAACGTACCTCTGGAACTACAATGTTGTCAACATAATTTATCCCTTTTTCTTGGTGTAAAAGAGGTAGTTTTTTGGCAATTGGCTGAAATTGCAAGGTAACATCAACATCAATTTCTAAACCATTTGACGACAGTACAGACATACTCTCTTCAATGGTTTGTTGTTTGGCATTGTATATAATCATTTTGTTCCAAGGTGCTATAAAATGAAATCCCTCAGTAAATTGTTCTTCTGTATAAACTCCTCCACCAAAAGTTTTAAATAAAACACCGGCTTCGCCAGATTTAATTGTAATAGAAGATTTAAACATTACAATTACTACAATGAGTAAAATTACACCAATTGCAATTAATTTTTTTGGTACTTCAGATTTAGGTCTATAATATTCTTGTTGATTCATAATTTTATGTTTTATTTTAGTGCAAAAATAACATAGAAAATTAAATAAAGGAATTAATTAACTTATTTTAATTCATTGTTATACTTTTGCCACCTAAATGTTAAACAAGGTAGATACATATAAAACAATTTTTAAGACTTATGAAGGATTTTATAAAGAAAAAGGGTCTAAGTTTTTTAGCTATGCCATACCTTGTAAAAATGAAAATGAAGCTAAACAATATTTAGAAAAACTCAGAAAAGAAAACCCAAATGCTTGTCACGTTTGTTTTGCTTGGAGACTTGGTGCTAACGCACTAAAATATAAAGAGAGATTTTCTGATGACGGTGAGCCTTCTAACTCTGCCGGTAAACCCATTTTTGGGCAAATTGTTAATTTTGATGTTACTAATATTTTGGTGGTTGTGGTAAGGTATTACGGGGGGACAAATTTGGGTGTTGGTGGATTGATTAATGCTTATAAAACAGCTGCAAAAGATACCTTGAAAAAAGCTGATATTAAGACGCTTATCGTATGTGATTTTTATAAAATTGAATTTGACCAATCGGTAACAAGCAAAGCTTATGAAATGATTAGAAAATTTAAACTTGACATTATTAACACCTCTTATAATTACATTGAATTTAAAGTAAATCAATCGCAATCAGATAACACGGTTAAAGAGTTTGAACGATTACCTTGGTTTAAAATTACCTATTTAAAAACAGAATAATGGAACTATTAAAAAAACTAATTAAAATCAAAGGAGTTAGTGGTGATGAAGCTAATATCAAACAATTTTTACTTGATTATATCAATAAGGAAAAAAATAATTGGTTGGTACAACCAAAAGTGTTTCATGGCAAAGGATTTCAAGATGCTATTGTATTAGTTTTTGGAGAACAACCTACAACGGCAATTTTTGCGCACATAGATACCATTGGCTTTACTGTTGGCTATCAAAATAATTTAATAAAAATTGGTGGACCACGTACCATAGATGGTACTTTATTAGTGGGAGATGATTCCCAAGGTTCAATAGAAGCTGAATTAATGTTGATTGAAGAAGAAAATGGAAATACACATATTCAGGCTATTTTTGAGAGAGAAATAGAAAGGGGAACAAATCTCTCATTCAAACCTAATTTTAGAGAAGATGACACTTTTATTCAAAGTCCGTATTTAGATAATAGATTGGGAGTTTGGAATGCGTTGCAAGTTGCTAAAACTTTAAAATCAGGAGCAATTGTTTTTTCAACTTATGAAGAACACGGTGGTGGTTCTGTAGGCTTTTTAGGTCGTTTTTTATGGGATAATTACAAACTGCATCAAGCACTCATTTCTGATATTACTTGGGTAACAGATAGCGTGTTATTTGATAAAGGTGTTGCAATTTCAATGAGGGACAAAGGTGTGCCAAGACGTTCCTACTTGAACAGAATTTTAAAAATAGCAGAACAATCAGGGGTAAAATATCAATTAGAGGTAGAAAGCGCAGGAGGTAGTGATGGCACAATGCTTCAACAAACAGACTTGCCTTTTGATTGGTGTTTTATAGGTGCACCTGAGGATAATGTGCATTCACCTGACGAAAAAGTAAACAAAAACGATTTAAAAGCAATGACCGATTTGTATAAAGTACTTATGCAACAACTTTAATAGACCCTGCTTAATTCACCATATTCAATAGTTTTTCCTGTTGAGGACTTGATACAAAGTTTTGAAATTTCAATTTTTTTATACGGAAAATATTGATTTAAAATTGGTTCTATATCTTTACTTTTTAATCGTGGCGAATAGGTGTTAATAATTAAAAAACCTTTTGAGGTTAGTAGCTTTGAAGCGGTTTTAACCAATTTAGGAAAAAGCGACTCTATTTTCCAACGTTCCTTTTTAGCACCCAATCCAAAGGCAGGCGGGTCCATAATTATACCATCATAAGTACGTCCTCTTTTAACTTCTCTTTGCGCAAATTTTAATGCATCTTCAAGTACCCAATGAATGTCCTTTAAGTTTGAGAGTTCCATATTTTTTTTACTCCAATTAATGACCTGCTTAACCGAATCGCAATGAAATGTGTTTGCCCCTTTTGATTTTGCTATTAATGATGAAGCACCAGTATAGGCAAATAAGTTTAAAAACTTTTGTTGGGGTTGAATATGTTTTGCTATAAATTCCCAATTGGCTTGTTGTTCAGGAAATAAACCAATATGTTTAAATTGTGTAAGTTTTAAATGAAAGATAATATCATTGTATGATATTTCCCAGCTTAAAGGTGCATTTTTTAAATTTTGCCATTCACCTTTGTGATGAGTATGTTCAATAAACTCAAAATGAGCTTGGTTATACCAATCTTTTTGCGAAAGTTTTGATTTAAAATAAGCATTTCTATCAGGTCTTATTGTGATAACATTCCCCCAACGCTCTAACTTTTTTTCATTTCCAGCATCAATAAGTTCGTAATCTTCCCATTGTTTGGCTAAAGTCCTGCTCATTTATAATTTTTGTGGTAAAGGTAGTTAATATTATCAATTCGATTCCTAATCAAAATCAAAACAGATAAGGCTAATCATTTAAAAAAATATCCAATTCTTTTTGGGTTGTTTTTACCCATCTGTTTTCATAGCACTCTATCATATCTCTGATAAATTGTTGTTCAGGGAATATTGTAGCCTTAACGTGGTGCGTTAAAATTTTTTGTCCCATCTTTTTGTATTCTACAAATTCGGTTAAACTTAAAATTTTAAACCAAACGTCTATACCCTTATATTTTCTGTAAATAGGAAACTTCATTTGTTTAAATTGATTTCAAATGTAAATCAAATTACGTAAAAATCGGTTAAACCTTTATATTTTTATCAATATACACTAAATTTGCAATATGTCAATCAATGTATATTTAAACAAAGCTTTAGATAAAGTCAATCAAAATGATTTTGAAACCTCAATTGAATTATTTACTAAGGTTTTAAAGTTAGACCCTTCACATAAAGATGCTTACTACCACCGTGGCGTGTCTTACCTAAATTTAGAAAAAATAGATTTGGCTATATTTGATTTTAATAAATTAATAGAATTAGACCCTAACTATGCGTTTTATTATTCTTGCAGAGGATTTGCTAAATCAAGGCTGGGTGATAAAAAAGGTGCCATTGAAGATTATTTTAAGTCTTTAGAACTTGAACCAGATAATGAAATAACTTTAAATAATTTGGGGTTAGTTCAGGAGGAATTAGGTTATATGGAACAAGCTAAAAAAAGTTTTGAAAAGTCAGATGCCATTAGAAAAAATGAAAATTATCAACCTGAAACTTTTGGAGAACCATCTCAGCACCCTAAGAAATTAAAAATTGACGAAAAACAAAATACTCAAAGTAAAAGTCAATTGGCAAAGGAAATTTTTACTAAAAAATCAACGTTTAAAGAGTTTTTAAGTTTTATAAAAAATGGGTTTAAATTAAAAGATCATTAAAAATGACAAAAAAAGAAAAAGCCCAATTTGTAATAGATGAGTTAGAAAAACTGTATCCTACAGTTGAAGTACCATTAGACCATAAAGACCCATATACGTTATTAATAGCGGTGTTGTTGTCTGCTCAATGTACAGATGTTAGGGTAAATCAAATTACGCCATTGTTATTTGAAAAAGCAGATAACCCTTATGATATGGTTAAGATGAGTATTGATGACATAAAAGAAATCATTCGACCTTGTGGACTGTCACCTATGAAATCTAAAGGCATTTATGGCTTATCACAAATTTTAATTGAAAAACATAATGGTAAAGTTCCTAATAATTATAAAGATTTGGAAGAATTACCTGCTGTTGGGCATAAAACAGCTTCTGTAGTTATGGCTCAGGCATTTGACATACCAGCTTTTCCTGTTGATACTCATATTCATAGATTAATGACACGTTGGGGCTTAACCAATGGAAAATCAGTTAAACAAACAGAGTTAGATGCCAAAAAACTTTTCCCAAAAGAACTTTGGAATAAATTACACATTCAAATTATTTATTATGGAAGAGAATATTCACCAGCCAGAAATCCTAAGTTAAGTGTAGATTTCATTACTAAAGCCATAGCCACCAAAAAAGTATTAAAAGATTATAAACCGTAAAAATGAAAACTAAACTAAGCGTAAATATCAATAAAATAGCCACAATCAGAAATGCAAGAGGTGGAAATACCCCTAACTTAATAGAAGCAGCTGAAAATATAGAAATATTTGGTGCTGACGGCATCACAATTCACCCAAGACCAGATGAAAGACACATTACCCTTCAAGATACTTACGATCTGTCTAAAGTTGTTACAACAGAGTTTAACATTGAGGGATATCCAAACGAACGTTTTATTAAAATTATAAAAGATTTAAACCCTACTCAAGCTACTTTAGTGCCTGATCCACCAAATGTGTTGACATCAAATGCAGGTTGGGATACTATAAAGCATTTTGACTTTTTAACGGAGGTAATTAAGGAACTAAAAACATCAGGAACAAGAATTTCTTTATTTATAGAAACAGATGCCAAATTTATTGAAAATGCTAAAAAAGTAGGTGCAGACCGAATAGAGTTTTATACTGGTCCTTATGCAGAAACCTATGCTAAAAATAAACAAAAAGCCATACAACCTTATGTTAAAATGGCAGAAGTCGCTATAAAAAATGAATTGGGTATCAATGCAGGTCACGATTTAAGTTTAGACAACTTAAAATATTTTAAACAAAATATACCTCAATTGGCAGAAGTGTCTATTGGTCATGCACTTATTTCTGATGCTTTATATTTAGGATTAGAAAATACAGTTGCTATGTACAAAGATTTATTGAATGATGATTAGATAATAAATAAAATTTAAACTTTTTTAGTAGTTTTATTGTAATTTTAAGATAAATAATATTTACTTTTATTTTTTAAATTAAAAATAACAAATTATGGCAATAAATGTAGGCGTAAACGGATTTGGTAGAATAGGGCGCTATTTTACACGTATGGCATTAAAAGATAGCGATATAAATATTGTAGCAATAAATGATTTAACAGATAATAAAACATTAGCACATTTGTTTAAATATGATAGTGTACATAGACAGTATGAGGGAGATATTACAGTTGATGGTAAGGGAATGACTGTAAATGGACACCACATCAAAATGACTGCCATAAGAAACCCAGAAGAAATTCCTTGGGATGAAATGGGCGTTGATGTAGTGATGGAGGCAACAGGTGTTTTTAGAACTTTAGAAACCGCATCATTGCACCTTAAAGGAGGCGCAAAAAAGGTGGTGTTGAGTGCGCCACCAAAGTCTGAAGGTATTAAGTCGGTTGTTATGGGAGTAAATGATGATATATTAGACGGAACTGAAACAATTATATCGAATGCCTCATGTACAACAAATTCAGCGGCACCATTAGTAAAAGTTATGAAAAAATTGGGACATATTGAAAGTTGCTACATTACAACAATTCATTCTTATACCTCTGACCAACGTTTGCATGATGCACCTCACTCTGATTTAAGAAGAGCAAGAGCAGCCGCAGAATCAATTGTTCCTACTACAACAGGTGCAGCAAAAGCTATTGGTAAAATTTTCCCTGAATTAGCTGGACACATGGGCGGGTGTGGTATTAGAGTACCTGTTCCTGACGGTTCTTTAACGGATATGACCTTTATTATGGACCACGAATTAAGTATTGAAGAAATTAATGATGCGTATAAAAAAGCAGCTGAAGGTGAGTTAAAAGGGTATTTACAATACGAAGTTGATCCAATAGTGTCTGCAGACGTTATAGGTAACCCTCATTCTTCTATTTTTGACAGTAAATTAACATCTGTTGTTGGCAATATGATAAAAGTGTTAGCTTGGTACGATAATGAAGCAGGATATTCTAACCGATTAGTTGATTTGATTAAAAAAATCGGCTAAATAAAGCTTAAATTTATTTAAGGTAATAAAAAAAGTCTGTTGTAACCAACAGACTTTTTTAATGAAATATTCTGATTGTTATTCTTCAATTATAGTTACACCAGGGTGTTTACTTTTTACAAAAATAAATTTGTTGTCAGAAATTGAGGCATTAGTAGTCATTTTAGATAAAGAATATTTCATGTGTACACCATCTTTACCTTTGATGTGTGCATAAACAACTTGATTTTTAATTTTATCTATTCTTAAAATGATGGTATGGTATTTACTTCCTTTTTTATCTTTAGGATACAAATAAATTTCGTGAACTTTTTTACCTGCATAAGTTAATTCCTTACTGTACTTGTACGTAAATCCATTTTCCCAAATCGTTAATAATTCTGATGGTTGAACAATTTCATCATCTTCTGCATCTTCAACATCAGTAACGTAACATTCATTATCATCTTTAATGTACGTCCATACTTTTACATTATTGCAAAATATTTCTTGGTCAGGTAATGATATGTAGTACTTATCACCTTTCATATAAGCTTTGCCTCTTTGTTTTATTGGTGATTGGTCTGGTGCTGTAATGGTTAAAGAAAAATCAACAATAACAGTTTTGTAAGTTTTAGTTTGTTTACTTACTTTATCTAAAATTGCTTTGGCTTTAGCATCTGTTTGTGCAGTAACACTTAGTGTTGTTAAACCAATTAGTAATAGTCCGAATATTTTTTTCATAATTTTTAATTTAATATTTTGAGTTATTGTACACATTACGATAACTATGCCAAAGTTAATCAGTTGTAATGTAATTTTGTTAAATTCTTGTTAATATTTTTATCAGTTTATTTTCTTTTCATCTAAATTGGCTAAAAATTGGTCTAAAGCTACAAGGTCAGGAATTAATACTTCACGTGGTTTACTACCCCTTGAGGCCCCTAACATTCCGAGTTTTTCCATTTGGTCAACAATTCTACCTGCACGGTTATAACCAATTTTTAATTTACGTTGAAGCAATGATGCCGACCCTTGTTGATGAGTTACTATGATTTGGGCAGCTTCTTCAAATAGGGCATCTCTTTCTTCCATATCGTCAATACCCAAACCATTATCATCAGCTTCACCAACATATGCTGGTAATTCTAAAGCCGTAGGGTAGGCACGTTGTTCTCCAATAAAATCACAAACAGCTTCAACCTCTGGTGTATCAACAAAGGCACATTGCAAACGAATAAGTTCATTTCCAAAAGAAATTAGCATATCACCACGTCCAATGAGCTGTTCAGCTCCCGTTGTGTCTAAAATAGTTTTAGAGTCAATACCTGACGAAACTTTAAAAGCAATTCTTGCAGGAAAGTTTGCTTTTATCATTCCTGTAATAACATTTACAGATGGCCTTTGAGTAGCTACAATTAAATGAATACCTATGGCTCGGGCTAATTGAGCAAGTCTGGCTATTGGGTGTTCAATTTCTTTACCTGCTGTCATTATCAAATCTGCAAACTCATCAATTACAACAACTATATAAGGTAAAAAACGGTGTCCTTTTTCAGGATTTAATTTACGACCAATAAATTTAGTGTTGTATTCTTTTAAGTTTCTAACGTGTGCAGCTTTTAATAATTCGTAACGCGTATCCATTTCAATACACAAAGAATTCATTGTATTAACTACCTTGTCAGTGTCAGTTATTATGGCTTCATCTGTATCGGGTAATTTTGCTAAAAAATGACGCTCAATTTTATTGTATAGTGTTAACTCTACTTTTTTAGGGTCAACCATAACAAATTTAACTTGTGCAGGGTGCTTTTTATATAAGATAGAGACTAATATAGCATTTAATCCAACAGATTTACCCTGACCAGTAGCACCCGCTACAAGTAAGTGTGGGGCTTTTGCTAAGTCAAAAATAAATGTTTCGTTTGAAATTGTTTTACCCATTACTATAGGTAACTCCATATCGGTATTCTGAAATTTTTCAGAAGCTATCATAGTTCGCATAGCCACCATATCAGGTTTAGAATTTGGCACTTCAATTCCAATAGTTCCTTTGCCTGGAATAGGAGCGATAATTCTTATACCGTGAGCTGCTAAACTAAGCGCAATATCGTCAGCTAAATTTTTAATTTTTGAGATTCTGATACCTGGTGCAGGTACAATTTCGTATAAGGTAACTGTTGGGCCTACAGTGGCTTTTATTTTTGAAATTTCAATTTTGTAGTGTCCCAATACTTCAACAATTCTATCTTTGTTTTTTTCTAGTTCTTCTTTATTAATACTTAGTGTATGTCCCCCATAGTCGTTCAATAATTCTAAATTAGGAAGCTGGTAGTTAGCCAAATCTAAAGTGGGGTCGTACTCTCCAAATTCTTTTAGTTTATCGTCAATATCAGATTCGTCTAAAATTTCATCTTCTTTTACTTCTATTTCTAAAGAGGTGCTTTTCTCACTCTCCTCTGTTCCTAATTCTTCCTCATTTTCAATTTCCATTATTAAAGATGAGTTAATATGATCTTTTGGTTCTTTAACCCCCAGTGAATCAGAAAAATCGACAGTTTCGCTAATTTCTTCCTGTTTTATATCTTCATCTTTAATAGTATTAACCGCTATAATATCTGTAAACCCGTCTTGTGTTGCGGTATCTTCATTAGTTTTATTTCTTGTGTTTTGTTTTTTGATTAATAAGAATAGTTTTTCAAAATTTGGATTGAATAATACAACGACTGCAATAAAAGATATGACTAGAAGAAAAAGAAAAGCACCAAATATACCAACAGTAGTTTTTAACCATAGGTTGAATTGATAGCCAAATTGTCCACCATAAGGAAAGGCGTCACTTTTTGTAAAAAAACCAAGTATTAAGGATATAATTATTATACCCACTAAAGATACCGCTAATGTCTTTTTAATAGGTAATACTCTAATTTTTGTTATTAAGTAAATGCCTAAAATAATAAACATAAAAGGAAAAAAGAATGAAGCTAAACCATACCATTCGTAAATAAATTGGTGTGATATCCAAGCGCCTAGCTTACCTAAATGATTGTCTATTACGGTTTCTGAGTCAGAAAAAACATATTCAAAAAAATGATTATTTATGACTTTATCTTGGTCTTGTTTCCAAGTAAAAAAATAGGAGATAAAGGCAAGTAATTGATAGAACGATAGTAATAAAAAAATAGCACCAGTACTTAGGCGTAAACGCTTATTTTTATCGCTAAACAATAAGGCAATCGGTTTTAAAAAATTTACTTTTTTACCCTTTAATTTTGTTTTATTTTTAGCTTTTTTAGCCATTTTATAATTGATGTATATTGGTCAATATCCAAATATATTTAATATATAGGTATAGTATTAGTTGATAAATAAAATACTATTAACATTATGGTGTTAGTTAAGTAAACTGTAACAAATAGGGGGGGGAGATTGTTTTACTATTAAATAAGATGTTATGAAACGAGTATTATTAGTGTTTTTTGTGTGTATTTTGTTTTGGTCAAATGCACAAAATTTTGAGATGACATTCAAATCACCTCAAGCCTACAATCCTGCTTTTGTAGGGTTAAATGATTTTGGTAGTTTAAATTTAGGTGGGAATTTATATAACAATACGTTAATTACTACAAATACTTATGTTGGTTATAATACGTATGTTAAAAAAATTAGTGGAGGAATAGGTGTCTATAACTTTAATAGACGTTTTGATAAATATTCAAATCAAAATAGATTGGGAGTTAACTATGCTTATCAAACAAATATAAAAGATAATTGGGCTCTGTCTATTGGTGGAGGGGGAGAATATATAAGAAATGTATATTCATTTCCTGACTACCCTTGTTCGCAAACGCCTTGCATACCTGATGAACAAGTTTTTAACTATATGAATTTAAGGCTTGGTGGGGTGTTGTATTCTAAACAAATGTTTATAGGTGTTTCAGCCGTACAACCACTTAATTTCTCAGACTTTTTTGTAGAATACAATATCAATGCAGGCTACCACTTTGACTTGCCAAAATATGATGCTTTAAATTTTAACGTTTCTATAGAGTATTTAAGTGATTATGGATTTGGGAGGTTTTCAATTAATTCTGTTTGGCAGTACAAACAATTTTATTTAGGCACTAAATGGATAAATTTTGATTATGTTGGAGCTGTACAATTAGGTGCTGATTTTAATAGGTTTAGACTGTATTATAGTGTAACTTTTGGTCAGAGTATGTTTGACAATATCCAGAGTACGTTAAACAAAATAATGTATTTTAATGAAATAGCACTACAGATAAAATTACCTAAATTTGTAAACAGAAACTCAAAAGCGTTTACTCATTTAATGTATTAACCTGAGTTCGATCTAAAAAAGCACTAATTCTTGACTTTGACAGAGTAAAATGTTAAGTGCTTGAATGCCAGCTGTTGACTTTGACAGAATAAAGCGTTAAGTATTTGAATACCAGCTATTTATAATTTTAGTGACGCACTACACTTTTACATAAACACTTGATTTATAGCTTTTTGTGATGTTACATCATTGGGGATTACTATTTTTATAGA
>DQTE01000291.1 GCA_015662905.1 Crocinitomix sp.
CTTTTACTTTCCTAAAAAACCATCAATTAAATTTGAAACAAAAAAAAACAAATCAATTAGTGCTTTTTTAGATCGAACTCAGGTTACTAATAACTTATTTATTTATATCTCCGAATTAAAATGAAATAAAAAATTGATTCACTGGTATAGTTCCCTATATGCATTAAAATAAATAAAACAATTGTTACTAACAAATCAACATGGCTATGTGAAGAGTAACGGGTATGAAACTTTCGGTTTTAGCTCAGTATTTGATATTTAAAACGTTATAAAGTGCATGTAATATTCAATAAAAAATTCGTAAATTTGTAACACAAAAAATTAACCTTAATGACACAAGATACACCATACAAACCAAAACATAAAGTTAGAATAGTTACAGCAGCTTCTTTATTTGATGGTCATGATGCCGCCATAAATATAATGCGTCGCATCATACAATCAACAGGTTGCGAAGTCATACACTTAGGACACGACCGTTCGGTAGAAGAGGTTGTAAATTGTGCTATTCAAGAGGATGTTCAAGCCATTGCAATGACCTCTTACCAGGGTGGACATACGGAATATTTAAAATATATGTATGATTTACTCAATGAAAAAGGAGCAGGTCATATTAAAATATTTGCAGGAGGAGGAGGTACCATTTTACCATCAGAAATTGAAGAATTACAAACTTATGGCATAGAAAGAATTTATCATCCAGATGACGGTAGAGCAATGGGCTTGCAAGGAATGATTAATGACTTAGTTCAACGTGCAGATTTTCCAGTTGGAAAAGAATTGACGATGGATATTATTAATCAAATTCCTAAAAAAATTGTTCCTGCCATAGCTAAAACTATATCGGCTGCCGAAAATTTTCCAAATGAAGTTAAAACGGAAATGGAAGAAGTGCATAAAATGGCATCAAAAGTTAATACACCAATTTTAGGAATTACAGGTACAGGTGGATCTGGCAAGTCTTCATTGGTAGATGAATTAGTGCGCAGGTTTTTAATAGATTTTCCAGATAAAAATATAGCTATTGTTTCGGTTGACCCCTCTAAACGTAAAACAGGAGGTGCATTGTTAGGTGATAGAATTAGAATGAATGCTATAAACAACAAAAGAGTGTATATGCGTTCATTAGCCACACGTCAATCTAATTTAGCGTTAAGCAAGCACGTGGCAGAGGCTTTAAGTATTTTAAAAGCCGCAAACTATGACTTAATTATCCTTGAAACCTCAGGAATTGGACAGTCAGACACCGAAATCATGGACCATTCTGATGTTTCATTATATGTGATGACACCAGAATTTGGAGCAGCAACCCAATTAGAAAAAATTGACATGCTTGATTTTGCAGATTTAGTAGCCATTAATAAGTTTGATAAGCGCGGTGCTTTAGACGCTTTGCGTGATGTTAAAAAGCAGTATATGCGTAATCACAATTTATGGGATGTAAACCAAGATGACTTACCTGTATTTGGAACAATTGCCAGTCAGTTTAATGACCCTGGAATGAACACCCTTTACAAAGCGGTTATGGATAAAATTGTTGAAAAAACAGAAGCAAAAAACCTAGTATCTAAAATGGAAATTACAAAAGAAATGTCTGAAAAGATTTTCGTAATTCCACCCTCAAGAACAAGATACTTATCCGAAATTTCTGAAAATAACAGAGCCTACGACCAATGGGTAAAAGAACAAACCAAAACCGCCCAAAAACTATTTGGAATTTACAAAACCATTGAAACGGTTTCACAACAAAACATTACCCTTAATAAATCAGGGATTGATACAGAAAACATAGACGAAAAAAATGAGTTTTTGTCATTACTGATTAAAGAGTTTGATAAAATAAAAATGGATTTAGACCCCCACAATTGGAATCATATTCTAAACTGGGCTGATAAAGTCAAAAAATACAAAGATCCTTTGTACATTTTTAAAGTGAGAGATAAAGAAATAAAAATAAAAACCCACACGGAGAGTCTTTCCCACCTACAAATTCCTAAAATATCATTACCAAAATACACGGCTTGGGGCGATTTGTTAACGTGGATTTTACAAGAAAATGTACCCGGAGAATTTCCTTACACATCAGGTTTATACCCATTTAAAAGAACAGGAGAAGACCCAACAAGAATGTTTGCAGGAGAAGGTGGTCCTGAAAGAACCAACAAGCGTTTTCACTACGTAAGTTTAGGAATGCCCGCCAAACGATTATCAACAGCTTTTGACTCTGTAACACTTTACGGTAATGACCCTGACCCAAGACCAGATATTTATGGAAAGGTGGGGAACTCAGGGGTATCTATTTGTTGTTTAGATGATGCCAAAAAATTGTATTCGGGTTTTGATTTAACGCATCCTTTAACCTCTGTGTCAATGACCATTAACGGACCAGCACCTATGATGTTAGGTTTTTTTATGAATGCAGCCATTGATCAAAATTGCGAAAAATACATTAAAGAGAATGGACTTGAAGCAGAGGTTGATGCCAAAATAGAGGAAAAATATAAAAAAATAGGAACCAAAAGACCAAAATATCAAGGTGAACTGCCAGAGGGAAATAATGGATTAGGAACAATGCTACTTGGCGTAACAGGTGATGAAGTGTTGCCAAAAGAGGTGTACGAAAAAATTAAAAAGGAAACCTTAACTCAGGTAAGAGGTACGGTACAAGCTGATATTTTAAAAGAAGACCAAGCCCAAAATACCTGTATTTTTTCAACTGAGTTTGCATTGAGATTAATGGGTGACGTTCAAGAATATTTTATTGAAAATGGTGTGCGTAATTTCTATTCAGTATCTATATCAGGGTATCATATTGCAGAAGCAGGCGCAAACCCTATAACACAACTAGCATTGACCTTAGCAAATGGGTTTACTTATGTAGAATACTACCTAAGTAGAGGAATGGATATCAATAAATTTGGACCTAATCTATCGTTCTTTTTCTCAAATGGAATTGACCCTGAATATGCAGTAATAGGAAGAGTTGCCAGAAAAATTTGGTCAAAAGCAATGAAGTTGAAATATAAAGCCGACCCTAGGGCACAAATGTTAAAATATCATATTCAAACGTCTGGTCGTTCGTTACATGCTCAAGAAATTGACTTTAATGACATTAGAACAACACTACAAGCACTTTACGCCATTTATGACAACTGCAACTCATTACACACAAACGCTTATGATGAGGCCATAACAACACCAACAGAAGAATCAGTACGTAGAGCAATGGCCATACAATTAATTATCAATAAAGAATTAGGCTTAGCTAAAAATGAAAACCCAATTCAAGGTGCTTTTATTATTGAAGAACTAACAGACTTAGTAGAAGAAGCCGTATTAATAGAATTTGACAGAATTACAGAAAGAGGTGGCGTATTGGGCGCTATGGAAACCATGTATCAACGGTCTAAAATTCAAGAGGAGAGTTTGTACTACGAAACCTTAAAACATACAGGAGAGTTCCCAATTATTGGTGTAAATACTTTTTTAAATAAAAAAGGCTCGCCTACCATTATTCCTGCTGAGGTAATTAGAGCAACAGAAGACGAAAAACAGTATCAATTACAAACAGTTAAAAACGTTCATAAAACCAACAAAAATATTATACCAAAACAATTAAAAATGATACAAAACGCTGCAATTAACAATAAAAACATATTTGAACATTTAATGACCGCTACAAAATACTGTACATTAGGACAAATAACATCAGCTCTATTTGAAGTAGGAGGACAATACAGACGAAATATGTAAAGTTAAAGAATTGAGTATGGGTTGGTTTAAAATTTTATGTCATCAATATATCAGTCATTTTTTTACAGTGGTATAAAATGATAGGCTGTGACATCAAAAAACACACAGAACACCTCCCAAAAAATGTACTAATTTAAAAACACCACTAACAAATTTGAATTTTAATAATATTTTTATACATTAGCCCCATACTTTTGTCAAACACTATAAAAAATAAGGTAAAAACATAAGTAAAATAAACGGAACAGTTCCGTTTATACATATGTTAGCCACAATTTGAAAATATGCCATCAACTATAACAAAATACAAGATTTTTTTAGCATCACCAAGTGACCTTCAAGACGAAAGAGCATCAATAGATGAAGTAATAAACGAATTGAATCTTACATTTGGAAAACAGCACGATATCCATTTGGAGTTATTAAAATGGGAAACACATTCTGCACCAGCAATTGCAATAAACCATCCACAAGAAATAATAACGTCTGATTTGGGAGATGATTATGATTTATTTATTGGGCTTATATGGAAAAAGTTTGGCACACCTACTAACAATGCTGAATCTGGAACAGAAGAAGAATTTTTAAATGCATATAATAGGTTTTTAGAGAACCCTAACTCACTTCAAATACTCTTTTATTTTAATAGTAAACCTGTGTCAATAAGTGAGATAAACCCTGAACAACTATTAAAAATTCAGAACTTTAAATCAGATATTGGTACAAACAAGAAAGTTCTCCATTGGGATTATCAAGATACACAACAATTAAATAAATTTTTAAGAATACACATTCCTCAAAGAATATTAGATTTAAGAAAAACCGAACAGAATAAAGTTGCTATTATAGAACCTAATGAAGTACTAGAAGTTGAAATTTTAAGTGAAGATTTTGGACTTATTGACTATCAGGAAATGATAGAAGATAATTTTCGAGAATCAACGGAATCTTTATCAAGAATTTCTGATGCTACAGAGTGGATTGGAGAACAACTGAATAAAAAAACAGCTGAATTGAATGGAATGACGGCAAATGGAAATCAACCTGGACGCAAAACATTGAGAAATTATTTTATACGAACGGCAAAGGTAATGGACAATTATGCTAGTCGAATAGAACCTGAAATCCCAATATTTTATGAACACTTCGAGAAAGGAATAGACGCAATGTCAAATGTGATTAATATTTCCAGAAATGACCTAAATGTTGAACAAGAGGAAATTGAAGAAACTCAAGAATCTTTAACAAGTCTTATTAATGGAATTTCATTTTCAATAGAAAGTATGAATGATTTTTTACAATCAATTAAGGATTTACCTAGAATGTCGAAAGAATTAAATAAAGCTAAATCTAATGTTGGAATCAAATTGAATGATTTATTGGATAATTTAAGAATAAGTCTCTCAATAGCGAATGAGTTAGAAAAAAGTATATCAGAATAAACTGTGGCTAACACCGGTAACCGTTGCACAAACCCATAAATTTTAAAAATGGGCAAATTCAGGAATCGATTGAAGCTGTTTTTATAAAAAAAA
>DQTE01000328.1 GCA_015662905.1 Crocinitomix sp.
CTATTTTATAGGAGTTGAAGAGGCAGAAGAAGAAGTAACTAATATAAATAAATCTTATTCCCGAAGTTATAAAAGTAATTTATCAGAAATTCATTCCATCCCTATAAAAAATAGTTATATGGAACAAATTTGTACCAGAAATATATTTGATTTTATTGCTACAACAGATTTTGATAAAAATAATGAATTTCTTGGTATTACTTGGTTAATTGAAGGAACAGCAATGTGGTTTGGAGATTATATTTATGATGACCTAAATTTTTATAAAACATTTTTAGCAAACCCTTTACCGAGAATTTTAGAAGAAGGTCTTACTAAAACAGGAAATCCCCAGCATTATCAAACTAATATTGTATGGAAACTATTTTCAGAAAAATGTAATTCATTCTCATAGTTTTACAGGTCACTCAAACAGCTACACGATGGGTAATGGGAATTACCTCATTAATTTTTGTTTTTGTAATTAAGGTTCTTACCCATGGGCTTCACATTTAGATTCTGATGCTACAACATTAACTAGTAAAACATTATTATTTATTGTAACTGTTGGAGGATTTTATACAGTTTTATTTAGTATGGTTTTAACTATTTATGAAAAATATATTTGGAGATTATTAATTACTAAATATGATTATAATGGATATTGGAAAATGAAAATAACTTATGAATTCAATGAAAGAAAATCTTTAAAATGCAATACAAGAGATGGGTTTAATTTACCTTATGTATTTGAATCTGTTTTTAAAATTGAGCAAAATCTTTTTGGATTGAAATTTACAGAAGGATTTAGTGCAAAAAATGAAACATGGGAAGATAAAAGTTTAAGAATTCTTGAGAATGGTTTTAATATGAGTTATGAAATAAATAGGTCAGATAAAAAACCTACAGATTCTCTTCCTTCACGCACATTAGGCTATGAAGAAGTTATAATAACGAGTCGGAACTTTTTTGGAAATCCTATATATATGCAAGGTAGACAATATCATGTAGCTTTACCAGATGTTCCATTATACCGAGGTACAACAACATATGAACGAATAAATAAATCAGAGTACAAAATACTTTTAGAAGAAATGCGTTCTAATGAAAATTAATTAATAATATAAAAGGATATATGATGAATAACAATACACTTAAAGTTGCAAAAAAATATTTTGACTTAGCTAATAAAGGTGATTTGAAAGAGATTGAACAAATGTTTACAGATAGGTCAACATATAGTTCTCAAAATACGGGTGTATTTTTTGGTACAAAGCAAATTATGGTAATGATGAAACCTTTTTTTAATTCATTTAAAACATTGCGTTGGGATATTAACAATGTAAAAGAAGTATCAGAAGGTATAGTTTTGTTTGATTTTACTCTGATTGGTGAAAAAACTAGTGGCGAAAAAATTTCAATTGAAGGCTTGGAATATATAATTGTTTATGAGAATAAAATTCAACACATAGATGTGAGAAATAAATAGAAATAGGAATAGGAATAGGAATTTTAAGTTATGGAAAAATATATTAAACACCATTTAATGCCTGATACATATTTAGGTAAATCTTCTGATTTACATTTTAAAAAATTATCTGAATTTGTAGGTGTTGAAATTTCCAATATTGATATATCTACCCCCCCATAACTAATAATCAAGTAAAAGATATTCTATCAGCTTTTGCAGTACATTCTCTTTTAGTTTTTCGAAATCAAAACCTCTCATCAGAAAATATAGTTCAATTTTAAAACTATTTGGAAAACTTCTACTTCATATTGTCAATGAGTTCAACCATGAAAATTTAATTGTTTTATCAAATTAATTAGATATACTACTTATCAAATATCTCACAATATTTTATTTACTCATTAAAGGTTTACTATGATTTTTAAAAAGATACCAACTATTTTTATAGCTACTGTAGTATTAATTTCTGTAGTCTTTGCAGGTGCTTGTATGAAGTGGCTACCCATACCTAGTGATGGACTTGTAGTAGTTGTTCCTATAAATGAAGGCAATCCACATACCACAGATGAAGACCTTGACTGTGACAACATCATAGACAGTAAAGATACCGACATAGATGGAGATGGTATACCAAATACTAGTGATGCTTTCCCTAGAAATCCAAGTGAGAGTAAAGATACTGATGGAGATGGTGTTGGAGATAATAAAGATAGACCAACAGGCAACTCTCAAAATGTATCTGTAGATAATAATGTAACCAATCATAACATTATCATAGTAGGTAATGATGATACTGGTACTGTCACTTTTTCCATAGTACAGCAACCTACACACGGTACATTAACTGGCACAGCACCTAACCTTGTATATACTCCAAATAGTGACTACGTAGGTACAGACTATTTTACCTATACAGTAAATGATGGTAGCCTTACTTCTAGCATAGTGAAAATAAACCTAAATGTATTTTCTTCTGTTAAAAAGAGTATAAAAGTAAGTGCTATAAATGGTAATACTGCTTCTTATAATTCCATAGCTACATTTTACGTATC
>DQTE01000147.1 GCA_015662905.1 Crocinitomix sp.
ATCAATGCACCTAATGTTCCAAACCCTATGTTAAAGTCAGGAATCATTCTTAGTGGAGCAAATAAGAGTGCTAGAAAACAACAAGGTTATGGAAGAGTAACAGCATTGAAACTCTCTGGTTTAAATCTAAAAAGTACAGACCTTGTGGTACTTTCTGCTTGTGACACAGGAGTGGTTGATATTAACAACACAGACAGCATTAGTGGGCTTGGTAAAGCGTTTATCCAAGCTGGGGCAAAAGATGTTGTTATGAGTTTATGGTCTGTAGATGATAATGCTACAAAAGAACTGATGGTTTCTTTTTATGAGCAGATAAAAGAGAAGCCTAATTATGCTTTGGCACTTAAAGAAGCTAAGTTGAAGATGATAGGTGAGGATATGCATCCGTTTTATTGGGGTGGGTTTGTGGTACTTGGGTTATGATTTTTTTTAGAAAGGGTTTTTTTATGAGAGTTTTTATTGTGTTAGTATTAATGCTTAGTTTTTTAGTTCATGCTGAGAATAGTGATATATATTATAAGGTAACAAATGTAGATGCAGATGATGTTTTAAATATGAGAGAAAAAAATCATTATAGTTCAAAAAAAATAAATACTCTTATGCCGAATGAAGAGTGTATTCAAATAATTTTAGATTCTCCAAAATGGGCTGTTATAAAAAAAAATGATAAATTTGGTTGGGTTAATAAAAATTTTATAAAGAAATCAAATAAAAAGTGTCAAAATCATAAAGTATCATTTACGAATAATATAAATATTTTTGATAAGTATGAACATCATAAAAGGATAGTTGGTTTAGCATTAGATGAAAAAAATAATTTATTGGCATCTATAGACCAAGACAATATATTGATTATTAGAACATTGAATGATAAAAAAATATTATTAAAAAAAGAAATTGACAATTCAGGATTTTTAAAATTTTCAGAAAATAGAAATTATTTAAATGTTATATCAAGCCATCTTACAATATATTCATTTCCAAATATGGAAAAGAAGTCTACTTTAAAAATTAGTGATAATTTATTAAGTAAAATAACAAATAAAAAGAATGATTTTTTTCAGAAACAAGATATAGATAATATTACAATAATTGAAGGAGAGGAAAATAATAAGCATTATGGTAGAAAAATTTATTATAAAAATAAGTTAATTTATAATGAAGCAAGTTGTGGGATTATGGATTTTACATTAATAGCTCAATTTTCAAAAAAAAATCAATCCGTATTTTTTGTTAATGGTCTACGTACTACTCCAAGTATTTATGAGATAAAAATATCTAATGGAAAAAAAACATGGGAAACTAGTTATGCAAGTAATGCTATGACAAATACAGGAGGATATGGTTCGTTATTGGTTTTTAATAAAAGAGAAAAATTACTTTATGCTCTTGAAGATATTGATTATTTTGATGGGGAAGTAGTTGTTTGGAGTATGAAAAGTAATCAGATTATTAAGACAGGTCTTTTATCTGACTTTCCAAGTTTTCCATATATATATGAATTTGCAAAATGTGGTGAAGAACTGCAATCAGAATATAGAAAAGATTCTTCATTTAAAGGCTTTAATTGTCAAAAAATAACTAAAATTCCGATAAATAAGTTATATTTAAATTTTGAAAATGATGAATGGTTAATTGGGAATCCAATTATAATAAATAAGTTTATAGTTCATTATGATGATGCAATCATTTCATTATTATATAATAAAAATAAAAAAAACTTTATTAAAATAATTAAAGATGAAATGAAAAAATATAGTAATACTGGATTAAGTATTACTAATGATGGATTTTTTTCTAGTGGTAAAAATATTCCTATTTCCTTATCACAAGGCTTAACTTTACTTTCATTAAATCAATTTTATGACTATTTTTATAGACCCGACTTAATAAAGTTGAAAATATTAGGAAAAGAAAAAAAATATAAAAACTTTATTAAAAATATTACCTACAAAACAGCCCTAAAAAACCCACCACCAACTATAAAAATAAAAGAGACAAACAAAAAAACCAAAAAAGATAAAATCAAACTCTCTTTCAATATCAAAGATAAAGATGGAGGTGTCGGACTCATTCGTGTTTATCAAGAGGGAAAACTCATCCAAACCATAGGAGATGGAAAGGTTAATAAGCAATCTGCCAATATAGATACGATATTGGAACAAGAAAAAGATGACAAAAAAAATAAAGAGAATCAAGAAAAGGAAAAATTGACGGAGCTTTTGAAAGCCAAAAATGGGACATTAGATATAAGTGATACTGTAGGTCATCAAAAGAGTATTACAACAACAAATAAAGCAGGAGATTATGAGATAGAGCTTGAACTTATATCAGGTAAAAATGAGATAGGTATAGAGGCTTTTAATAAAACAAATACAGTAACTTCATATAGAGAAACAATTGTGATAGATGCTGATATTCCTAAAAAGAAGCCAAAGCTTTATGCCATAGTTGTGGGTATTGACGATTTTGAAGCTAAACCTAAAAAATATCATTTGAATTATGCCGAAAAAGATGCTTTGTCAATTCAAAAAGAGATTGAAACTAAGATGGGAAAAACCTTTGATGGTGTGGAAGTTAAAGCGTTGATTGGTAAAGAGGTAAGTAGAGCTAATATTTTAAAGTCTGCTAAAAAGATAGCACAAAAAGCAAAACTAGAAGATACTATTATTTTTTATATTTCAACACATGGTAGAGCTGTAAAAGGTAATCTGTATTTTGCACCATATAATAATGCACAAGGTAGTGATTGGATTGATTTTGAACAGACCTTTAAAGCCATACAATCCATAAAAGCACTCAATCAAATTTTTATAGTGGATGCTTGTGAATCAGGACAAGCAAACGATATAGTATCAGCAGTTTATGACTCACGAGCTTCAGTTTTGGCACGAAGTGCAGGGGTTCATATGTTACTTGCGACTACCAAAGGAGCTTATGCTTTTGAACCTAATGATAAATCTAAAAATGTGATGACCTTTACGCAAAGAATTTTAAAAACTTTGAGAGATAAATCTAGCGATAAAGATGGAGATGGTTTTGTTTCTGTTGTTGAGTTGTCTAAAAGTTTGAAAGAGCCACAAAATGTTGTGGAGTATCAGTATCCTGTTATTCGTAATGTTGGTGGGGATGTGAAGTTGAGGAGAGTGGAGTAGGTACTAACTGTTATACCTGAATTCATTTTATAATATTATGCTATTATATGTATACTAAATACATATAAAGGATATGCTATGACAATACGTAAAAACTTCCTTTTTGAACAAAAGATAGCAGAACAGCTTGA
>DQTE01000297.1 GCA_015662905.1 Crocinitomix sp.
TACCTGTAACATAATACCAACTATCTGTGGCAGGATTCACAGTTTGTGAAGCACCATTTAACGTTGTATTATCTATATTGTTAGTCCAAATATATGTTATTACCCCATTACCAGAGGATGATAATTGTACAGCATTTCCACTACATATTGTTGTTGATTGAGGCGTAGCGATTAAAGTTGGATTAGGATTAACATTTACTATAGCAGATGCATTATCACTACAAGTCTTACCATTTGACGTGGTGCTTACAGTTACGTTATAAGTTGTTGTAGTAGAAGGGGAAACATTTATAGTCGAAGAATTATCACCATTATCCCATAAATATGTGTCACCACCAGAGGCAGTAATAATAGCAGTTTCTCCAGCGCAAATTGTGGTTGAAGTTGGACTAACTACAGCTGTAGGGTTAGTATTAACAGTAACAGTTACTTGGTCAGAACCCGAACAAGAACCACCATCAGTTACATTAACAGTATAAGTAGTAGTTGTTGGTGGTGAAACAGTTTGAGATGCAGAGTTTACTCCATTATTCCAACTATAAGTTACACCACCAGACGCAATAAGAGTTGTACTTTCTCCTTCACAAATTGTAACATCTTGGCCTGCATCTGGTGACAATGCAGAGCCTACAGTAATAGTTATATCATCAGTAGCAAAACAACCATTAGCATCTGTTACTGTTACAGTATAAGTTACATCTGATGTAATGTTATTTAGCGTATGACTAGCACCAGCACCTAAACCACCACTCCAAAAATAAGACGTTCCTCCTGTTGCTGTTATGGTTGTACTCCCACCATTACATACGGTTAAATCATTACCAGCAAAAGCATTTGGAAGAGGATTTACAGTCACTGTAACTTGGTCTGTGTCAGAACAACCATTACTGTTTGTTGCTGTTACAGTATAGGTAGTTGTACTAGAAGGCGAAACTGTAATAGAGCTTCCATTTACACCATTACTCCATGCGTAGCTAGAACCGCCACTAGCATTTAGTGTTACAGGTTGTCCCTGGCAGATGGCTACATCTTGTCCTGCATTAGCAACAGGTGCTTGATTTACATTAACGGTTACAATGTCGCTGTCAGTACACCCTTTATCATCTGTCACAGTCACTGTATAATTGGTAGTACTATTAGGTGAAACTGTTTGAGATGCACCACTACCTAAACCATTGTTCCATGTATAAGTATATGGAGAACTTCCACCATTGGCTGTTGCGCTTATTGTTCCAGTTTCGTTATCACAAATTGTAATATCGCCTCCTGCATTTGCCGTTGGATTATCGTTAACTGTTATTAACACGCTAGCAGAAGTTGTAGTACCACAGTAACCGGTAACATCTAAAAAATATTCGGTAGTGGTGCTTGGTGATACTGTTATAGGATTTGCAGTAGATGTAAATGTATTTCCAGCATCATGCCAATAATATGTATAATTACCTGTTCCATAAACTATTCCATTTATCGTCGTTGATTCTCCTTGACAAATAATATCTTCTGTAGCTACTGCTTCAGCTACTTGAATACCTGATGTTGCCGTGATAGTATAAGAACAGATGTCTCCTGCAAATCCATCAACAACGATATAGTAAGTTTGACCAATCGTTAAACCAGTAGCAATGATTGTTTGAGAACTTGTAGTTTCTAAAAAATTGGAAACAGGTACAAAGTTTGAGCAATTTGTCCCTTCAAAAATTTGCATTTGCATTCCATTTCCGTTTTGACAAGATGAAATTTCCACAAATAATTCTGCTGTTGAGGAATTTGCAGTAAATTGCAACCAAGAGTTATTGTCTATCTGAACAGGAGATGTTCCCGTATAACCAGTACCAAAAACACAACCTGGATTTGGGGAACTTGGATTACCTATTCCACACATGTTATCAGGTGTATCTATGGTGTAAGCAGAAGAGGTTACTCCGCCATACCCATTTAAATCACATATTTGCTGGGCATTAATACAGTCATCATTGTCAGGACTAGTGACACAAATTCCAAATTCACCATTGTTATTATTGTTATACTCCCACACTCTGATATAATATGTTTGACCAGGGGTTAAACCTGTATGATAAATATGAGGCATAATAATTCCATCTCCAGGTTCTCCATCATCATCACACTCTATAAAAACAGGAGCATTACAAGGACCACCATATAAAGCCATTGCCCCATCAGAAAAATCGATAGATTGTGTATGAATATCTAATTCACCACTTGGAGGACATACCACTGAAAACCAAACATCTCCTCCAGCATAACCACCTTGTTGAGTACCAGAACCACCACAACTACCAGTTGGTGGAGCTGGCACAGTTGAGCCGGCCGATCCCGCATTTGTGAAGGTTAAATAGTTACAAGAGGGTGTAACAGTTGGTAATGGATATGCTGAGCAAGGTGTGTTATTGTTTGGAGGAGCTAAACCAAATACACAAACCTGAAATGTTGAAGTTCCAGACCCAACACCATAATGATAAATTCTAAACTTATAGGTTTGCCCAATGGTTAAGCCAGTTGCTTCTAAAGTTTCTGAGCCATTTAATCCATTTATATCTTGACAATGTATGGAAGTTAGAGTGCCACAGCTTCCACTAAATAACTGAATAACGGGGTCGTATCCTACAGTAGGGTCAACCTTAATAGTCATTGATGAGCTGTTTGCTATAAATTCATACCAAACATCATCATCTGCATTTCCACCTCCTGAACAAGTTGAAATACTTTGTGAGGCTTGGGCAGAACTACCGGCTTGGTAATTGCAATAGGTTAAATCAGGATTGATAAGTGTTGCGGTGCTACAATCATCAGATTGTCCAAATGAAACTACACTTATAAAAAGTGTAAGCGTAATTAAAAAAAAATTATTTTTTTGAGTCATTTTTTTTGATAGTTTCACGGTTAATACTTATAATCTCAGCATTTTCTTCAATGAAAATTTGTTTCATCATATCTATAATTTGATATTTTTCAAGGTTATGATTTGTACATTGAAAAGATAGCACATAATCAGTTAAAATAAGATGACAGTTATCTACCCCCTTAATTTGATTCATCTTAGTAACTATTCTGTCAGATTGTTCTTGAGTTTTAAGATGATTAACACTAATGGTAAATTCAAAAGTTTTTAGAGGTGCTTGTTCTTGAGTATATCCTATGCTTGCATATAAAACAATAGCAAATACCATAAAAAAATTATATATTTTCATAAATAAGGTTTTTATTTTTAAATAAAAGTTTCGACAAAGATACATTTTTTTACTTAAAAACGCTTAAATTGTAGGGTTAAAATCCTAACATTCAAAGAAAATAAGCCATTTAATGTTTAAAAAAAAATCATTTTTTAACTTATTATTTGACTTTAAACAACTTCTTGTAAAGTTTTCATAAAGTATTCTAAAAATTTGTTATAATCTAGGAAAAGCAATTACATCTTTTTTTCCTCTAACTCTATAAATTAAAACAATTTCATGTGTGCCTGTGTTAAATTTATTGAGTTCACTTAAACCGTATTCATATCCGTAAGATAATAACAGCTCAGGGAGAACATACATTGAAAGCATAATCATGGCATCTTTTGAAGAACGTAAATTTAATCCAACTCCAAATTTATGTCTAAACATAAAGTTCATATTCAAATCAAATTGAATGGGAGAACCAGCTACATCTTTAATTAAAAAAGAAGGAACGAAAGTGTTGCCGTGTTTCAAATCAAATTTATAGCCTCCGTGTAAATAGTAGTGCAAATTTTGTGGGTCAAAACCAAAATAGCCAGCTGTACTTCCATTTTGTTCAATCACTTTATTTTCTAGTATATTAGGCATTACAAACCCAAGATAAAATTTCTTAACAAAAAAATAAGTGCTAAATTTAAAATTAGGTAAAGGGTACACTGGTGAGTTTACTGAATAAAGCGGATCGTTTGGATCGGTGGTATTAATATCTTCTAATTTACTTTTTACTAAGTTTAAACTTGCAGTTGCTCCAAAAATAAGCCTGCTATTAATACTGGTTCTAACTTTATATGCGTATGTACCTGATATTTCAGTAGAGTTGTTTATTCCGATATTATCATTTAAAACATTGATTCCTGCAAAATGCTTATTTCTTTCATCAATAGGCATACTAAATGTAAAACCCTGAATACTAGGTGCACCTGTTAAACCTGTCCACTGTTCTTTATAAAGTAAACCAAAGGTAATATCTTCATAGGTGCTTATAGTAGAAGGATTTACTAGTGGTTGATGTACGGCATATTGCCCAATGTTAAATTGATTTTGCGCTTTTAAATTAAATATGACTAAAAGCGAAATACTAAATATTAATGTTTTTTTCATAATTACTTACGTCTTAAATCTATGTAACCACTAATTTTTTCTTCATCTTCAATACCAAGGTCTAAAACAAAGAAATAAGTTCCATCCACCACTTTATCTCCTCCCATTACACCACTAGCGTTTTGACCAGTACCATCCCAATCATTGTTATATGGTGATGCAGTATAAACCACATCCCCCCATCTGTTAAAGATAATAATATTATTGTTAGGGTACTGTTCTAGGTTTTTAATAACAAAATAATCGTTAATGTTATCATCATTAGGCGTAAAGCCATTAGGTATTTCTAGGCTGTCAATTTTATCAACAATAATGTATAGAACAGCAGTATCACAAGTATTTATACAATTTGGATCACAAATCACATAAGTTAAACTATCCGTTCCAAAAAAACCATCATCACTGGTATAGACAAATTCACCATTGCTATTGTCTATTGCCACACCGTTTATTGGTTGATCAACTATGTTTATTGAAGTTTCATCACCCGTGTCATTTGGATAAACATTTATGATAACAGGTGTTACTGTTGTTGTAAAAGCACTATCATTCACAGCTATAACCACAGCATTGTTAACAAAATTAATTGTAACATTAACAGTATCATCACATCCCTGTGTATCGGTAATTATTAAAGTATAGTTACCTTGTGATAAATTTGATATATCAGCAGTATTACCGATTGAGGTAGCCCCGTTAAACCATTCAAAATTTATTACGGGTGTACCACCTATAACATTTACGCCACTTACTTGCCCAGCATCCGAGCAGTTTTCATCAGTAATTGTAGCTGTTGATAAATCAATTGACGGTTCAGGATTTACCGTAACTACTACACTGTCGGTACTAATACAGTTATTAGAGGCCTGTGCCATTACAACATAGGTTGTTGTTCCAACAGTAGGCGTGAAAGACATACCGTCATTTACGCCATTGTTCCAAGTAATGGTTGCCCCATCTGGATTACTAGCGGTTAATGTAATTGAAGTGTTTTCACAAATATTCATTGTTGGAACACCAGCATCAACATTAGGCGGTGTAGGGTCGATAATGTCTATAGTTGTATTATCATTTGTGCTACACCCTAATAGTTCTAAAACAAAGTTGTTGTAAGTTCCGCTATCTAATCCATTGATTACAATATCTCCGTTGACATCAGATATTATTGAAGAGGGGCCGTTAGTGATGCCATTATCATCATAACTTACATTGTAAGAAGTATTTGGATTTAATCCAGAGATTGTAATTGTTCCATCACTTCCGTCACAAGTAGTTGTACCCGTGTTTGTTATAGATGTAATGTTAGGCGATCCTGGATCACTCAATACGGTTTGAGTATTATTATTTCCTGAACATCCTGTTGACGGAACTGTAACAGTAAAGTTATCATAAGTTCCTTGCGCAAGATTATTTATAACTATGTTACCACTACCGTCAGAATTAATAGTAAAAGGACCTTGTGTTACACCACCTAAATTATAAGTTAAATCATAAGTTGTATTAGGTGTCAAACCAGTCAATGTAATCACACCATCTGTGCCACCGCAAGTAGTAGGGTCTGTGTTATTTATCCCACTTATTGACGGTGAATTTGGATCGGAAATAGTAATGTTAGAATTGTCAGAAACCGAACATCCAGTTATTTCCACCGTAAAATTGTTATATGTTCCTGCATTTAATCCTGTGATAACAATTTGTCCAGAACCGTTTGTAGTCATTGAAGTTGGACCAACAGTTGAACCATTATCATCATAGGTTACATTATAAGTTGTGTTTGAGTTGAGACCTGATATTGTAACTGTTCCATCGTTTCCTCCACAAGTAGAGGTATTTGTTCCTATAATTGATGTAATGACTGGAGAACCTGGGTCGTTCAAACTAATAGACGTATTATCTGTGCTAGAACAGTTGGTTGTTGGAAATTCAACTATAAAATTGCTATAATTACCTTGCGTTAAACCGCTAATGATAATTTGACCAGAAGCATTAGTTGTAACAGCACTAGGACCAACGGTTGTACCACCATTATTATAGGTTAAGTTATAATTTGTGTTGGCA
>DQTE01000222.1 GCA_015662905.1 Crocinitomix sp.
ATAATATTTTCACCCATATGGTTAATCTTCCAATAGAATATTCAGACAAGCAAGTGACTCCTTATGGAGGGATGAGTTTAATGAAAAGATTCATAGACAAAACAGGCATTCGAGATTTTTTAATGAATTAAATCTCCCGCAACCAGGTTCAGCCCGCCTTTTGATTATTCTATTGCATAATGCGGGATAAACGGAACAATTCCGTTTAATTTTACTTATGTTTTCACCTTATTTTTTTATTGTGTATGACAAAAGTATAGAGCTAATTTATAAAAATATTTATATAAATCAAAGTGGTTGATAGTTTTTTTGGCAGTTAGTTAAATTAGATAAGTACGAGTTTTTTATGTGTTGGTACAAATGTGGTTCTTTAGTTATTAAAAACAACAAAAAAATGCTTAAATCAACAAAAAACGGTGTGCAGTTTGGCTTTGCAGTAGAAGATACTTGCGGATTTAGGAAATACGTCAAAATGTCAGTATAAACGTAATGGCACAAACATTGAAAAGGGCTATATTAAAAATTTAACAAAAAACAAGTTAAAATTATGAGTAAAAAAGGAACTATAAATGTACAAACGGAAAACATATTTCCGTTAATAAAAAAGTTTTTATACAGCGACCACGAAATATTTTTAAGAGAATTAATCTCAAATGCTGTTGATGCTACAAGTAAACTAAACGTTTTGCACAAAGCAGGAGAAATAAGTGGTGAATTAAATAATACGCAAATTGAAGTCAGTATAAACAAAGACGCCAAAACTTTAACTGTTAAAGATAGAGGTATAGGAATGACGGAAGATGAAATTGAAAAATACATCAACCAAATTGCCTTTTCAGGCGCTGAAGAATTTGTAAAAAAATACGAAGGAAAAGAAGGTGCAGAACAAATTATCGGACATTTTGGCTTAGGTTTTTATTCAGCTTTTATGGTAGCTGACAAAGTTGAAATAAGAACTAAATCGTATAAAGAAAATAGTACCGCCGTTAAATGGGAATCAGATGGGACACCAGAATTTACCATAGAAAACATAGATAAAAAGGACAGAGGAACCGAAATTGTTTTACACATTGCTGATGACTCAAAAGAATTTTTAGAGGAATCAAAAATATTAGAGTTATTAAATAAATACTGCAAATTTTTACCTGTAGAAATCATTTTTGGAAAAACCTCTGAATGGGTTGATGACCCAAAAGGCGAAAAAGACAAAGACGGTAATGTTAAAAAGGTAGAAATTAAAAAACCAAGAATCATAAACAACACTCAACCGCTTTGGATAAAGCAACCAAAAGATATTAAAGATGAAGAGTATAAAGCATTTTATCGCGAGTTGTACCCAATGACTTTTGATGAGCCTTTATTTCACATTCATTTAAATGTAGATTATCCTTTTAACTTAACAGGTATTTTATACTTCCCTAAATTAAAAGAAAATATTGAGGTACAAAAAAACAAAATTAAACTTTACTCAAATCAAGTATTTATTACAGATTCCGTTGAACAAATTGTACCTGAATTTTTAACACTATTACACGGTGTTATTGATTCACCTGACATACCGTTAAACGTATCACGATCATATCTTCAAGCAGATGCTAATGTAAAAAAAATATCCTCATACATTACTAAAAAAGTAGCGGATAAACTAAACTCAATGTTTAAAAATAACCGTAAGGATTTTGAATCTATATGGGATGATTTAAAAGTTTTTGTTGAATACGGTATGCTGACAGAAGATAAATTTTATGACAAAGCTGTAAAATTTGCGCTCTTAAAAAACACTGAGGATAAATACTTTACAATTGATGAGTATAAAGAACACATAAAAGCTACTCAAAGTGATAAAAATGATGAGTTAGTTGTACTTTATGCTAATAATAAAGAGGCGCAACATCAGTTTATAACGGCAGCTAAAGAGAGAGGATATGACGTTGTCATTTTAGATAGTCCATTAACACCTCATTATATTTCAAAATTAGAGCAAAAGTTAGAAAAAGTTAAATTTGTTAGAGTAGATGCTGACACTGTTGATAACTTAATTAAAAAAGACGTTGACATTCCTTCAAAATTATCTGATGATGAAAAAGAAAAAGTTAAAGCTATTTTTGAAGAAATAGTAGAAAAAGATAAATTTACCGTTCAAATGGAAACAATGAGCGAAACGGATGCACCAGTAGTTATTACACAACCTGAATTTATTAGACGAATGCAAGAACAACAACGTTTAGGTGGGGGCGGTATGATGATGGGAACGTTTCCTGAAATGTACAACTTTGTAGTAAACGTTAACAATCCTGTAATAGGTAATATTTTAAGAAAAAAAGGTGATAATAAGAAAAAATATGCCAAACAGCTCTCTGATTTAGCTATGTTATCCCAAGGCATGTTAACAGGAGAAAAATTAACCGATTTTATCAAACGTTCAGTTGATTTAATGAAATAATAGCAGTCTGTCTGCTACAATAAAAACAAAGCTGGTGGATTTTTTCACTGGCTTTTTTTTTAGTTGAGAGTGGAAAGTTTTATAGTTGAAAGTTGGGGTGTACTTGAACCTTTATTTGGTAAAAAGTTAAATGAAATTTTAAAAATATTTGAACAAGCTAAATCTGACAATGAAGTTGTTTAAACCTCTATTTCACTTTCTCTTATGTTAGATTGATATGGATTTCCAGGATAGTTATCATTATAATCAAAATTAAGCCAAATAAATCCTTTTGGATCTTGGTAATAGTGGATAGTTTTGTTTTTTGTTTCTTCAGTAAAGTAAATATTTTTAATTAAATACACTACCTTTTCTAAATCTTTTACGGTTCCAAATTTCACCTCTGGGTACATATGTCCTATTTGAGAGCCATCTTTTTGCTTTACTTTAGTTCTTACCAACCTTACTTCTCCCCCAACGGCTTTAATACAAGCAGCCATTAGTATTGAATGGTCGTCACAATCACCTTTAAAAGAATTATCAAAATTAAGCTGTCCAATAGTTTCACTTGCTTTAGCGTAATACTCTTCATTTTTAGGGTCGTAAACGTAGTTCCATTTAGAATTAATTTCTTTAAAAATGCTAAAAAAATGAACCCATTTCAAATTTGGAGACAAATTCTGTTTTTCGTTAAAATGCTTATTAGCAATATTAACAGCATAATTTCTTACTAGAGGTTCTTTATAATCTATGGCAGTTCTTAATCTATCTTCTTGTCTAAAATTTATTTCTCTAAAAAAGAACTTTTCTTTTAAAGAATGTTTAGATAAATCAGTTAAAAAAGAGAGGGAATCATGATAAAGGTTTGAAAAAGTATATATTTCGGCGAAATTTGTTATGGTAAATACAATCCCTCCTATCGTTAATAAAATATAAATAATTACACGTAGTTTTTTAAGTAAATAATATAACAAAAAAAACAATGTTAAAAATAAAATGATGTGGTCAAATCTAATCATTTTATCTTGATAGGTAAATGATAACTCAGGGAAAAAGTTATACAAAAAAATAAATAAAGGAATGGATAACACACCAGCCACTAAACCTATTATAACGATAGATATTGCATTATTTTGAGTTTGTTTACTTTCCATTTGTTCAAATTTAATAAACTCTTTTTATAAACTTACATTTTAACATATTTTAATCTTAATATATTACTTATATTTATGCTCTTAATTTAACAAAATAAAATATTTAATTATGAAAAACATCTCAGTTATAGGTGCGGGAACAATGGGCAATGGAATTGCACATGTATTTGCTCAAAATGGTTATACAGTTAGTTTGATTGATATATCTTCTGAATCCTTAAATAAGGCAATTGCCACAATAACAAAGAATTTAGACCGCATGGTTAAAAAAGAAAAAATATCAGAAAATAACAAAAATAATACATTAGCAAATATTACAACTTTTACAGATTTAAAAACAGGTGTTTCTAATGCTGATTTAGTTGTTGAAGCAGCTACCGAAAATTTAGACTTAAAGTTAAATATTTTTAAGCAAATGGACGACTTTTCGCCTAAAGACGCCATTTTAGCAACAAATACCTCTTCTATTTCTATTACGCAAATTGCAGGTGTTACATCAAGACCCGATAAGGTAATAGGTATGCACTTTATGAACCCTGTCCCTATCATGAAATTAGTTGAAATTATAAGAGGTTATTCTACGTCAGATGAGGTGACTCAGAGAATAATGGATACTTCAAAAGCATTAAAAAAAGTACCTGTTGAAGTAAATGATTACCCGGGTTTTGTAGCTAATAGAATTTTAATGCCAATGATAAATGAAGCTATAATTACATTAAACGAGGGTGTTGCTGGTGTTGAAGAGATTGATACTGTTATGAAATTGGGTATGGCTCACCCTATGGGACCATTACAATTAGCAGACTTTATTGGTTTAGACGTTTGTTTAGCTATTATGAATGTATTGTATGAGGGGTTAGGTAATGATAAATATGCACCTTGCCCATTATTAGTAAATATGGTTAATGCTGGAAAAAAAGGAGTTAAAACAGGTGAAGGCTTCTATGATTGGACACATGGAACAAAAGAACTGATTGTTGCTGATAATTTTAAAAAGTAAATAAATTGTTATATATTTGCCCAAACTTAAAAAACAACGTAAATGAAAAAAATTAGTTTATTTCTATTATTAACAATAGGATTGTTTATCGTTTCTTGTAATGAAACAGAAAACACAGAAAATGAGCAAGCAGTAGAAAACGCAGAAGATGTTACTGCTGAAAGCTCTGAAAATGAGCACAAATGTGCAGATATGAAATGTGGAGAGGGTAAATGCGGAGAAGGTAAGTCCTGTGAATCGAGCTGTGAAAAAAAGTGTTGTACTGAATCTTCAAAAACTTGTACAGAAGCTGATTATAAAGCTTGTTCGATAAAAAAAGGACAAACTTGTGGTGATGAGTCTTGCGATGGTTCTTGTGAAACTTGCATAGCAAACTGTAAAGCTGAATGTGCAAGTAAAAGTGCGGAGCATAAATGTGCAGACATGAAATGTGGCGAAGGTAAATGTGGTGACGGAGATGCTTCTGAATCAAAAGTAGCTTGTCCTATGGGAGAGAAAGGAAAATGTGCAGATATGAAATGTGAAGAAGGAAAATGCGGCGCATAATTCTTTAAACTTAAAAAATATTATTAAAGACTTCTTAATGATTTAGGGAGTCTTTTTTTGGCTTATAGATAAAAATAATATATAATTGCTATACATAACAAATAAAAATTTAATTTATACAAACTTATGACTACAAAAGAAAAAATTGTTGAAAATTGGTTGCCAAGATATACTGGAAGAGCATTAAAAGATTTTGACAAATACATCTTACTTACTAATTTTAATGGATATGTTAAACTTTTTGCAGAAAAATTTAATGTTGAAATTATAGGACAAGATAAAGCTATGCCCAATGCTTCAGCAAATGGCATTACAATTATAAACTTTACTATGGGGAGTGCCAATGCTGCCACAATTATGGATTTATTAAGTGCTGTTCAACCAAAAGCGTGCTTATTTTTAGGTAAATGTGGTGGATTAAAAAAGAAAACGGAAATTGGAGATTTGATTCTTCCAATAGCCGCTATTAGAGGTGAGGGTACGTCTAATGATTATTTTCCTTCTGAAGTCCCCGCTTTACCAGCCTTTACATTACAAAGGGCTATTTCTACTTGTATTAGAGAATATGAAATGGATTATTGGACAGGTACTGTTTATACAACAAACCGAAGAGTTTGGGAACATGATGATAAATTCAAAAATTATTTAAGAACTACAAGGGCAATGGCTATAGACATGGAAACTGCTACTCTTTTTATTACAGGTTTTGCTAACAAAATTCCTACAGGAGCACTTTTACTTGTATCTGACCAACCAATGATTGCTGAAGGCGTAAAAACAGAAGAAAGTGATAGAAAGGTATCGGCTAATTTTGTAAATAATCACATAGAGATAGGTATAAAATCTCTTATAGAAATAAAAGAAAGTGGAAGATCTGTTAAACACCTGAGATTCCCTTATTCAGAGGGATAAAATATGAATTACTATTTCCCTCAAATTATTGGTCTATTAGCTGTAGTTTTGTTTGCTTGTACGACAAAAAATCATGTAAATGAGAATGATTTCAATAAATTACCCAGTAAAGAAAATAAATGGATAATTGCGTTAGATGAATTGTCAGACAAAGAATATCCTTTTAACCCCGATATTTCTATAAGACATTCAAAAGCCACTTACCCTTCATATAAACATTTAGAAATAAATAGAAATACAGACAGTACATTCTCTTTTACATTTGTTCCTAAAAATAACAAAGATACAATAAAGTTATCTGAAATAAATTTGATGGAATGGATACCCACGGTTTGTGAACAAGTTAAACAAGATGAGTATTTAACTGAAATTGCTATTATCAATCAAGAATGGAATAGACATCAAGTTAAATTTGTTGAGGGAGATTTTAAAATAAAAAGTAAGAATACCTCTAATATCAAAAGAGTTGACTTGGCACGAAATTGTTTAAATGCCTATTTATGGGAGTTTATTGCCTATGCTGAAGAAGATAGCGTTTTAAAACCGTACTATCATGCTTGGTTTAATTTTCCTAAAAATTTATACGCCGAACTTTTTGAACACAGAAATGGATTAAAATATGAAAAATTTAGCCACGAATTAGAGAATTGGATTGACCCACAGAGTAAAGTCGTTGATTTTAGTGTTTTAAGAAATATAAAAAGTGAAACAAAAGTTAAATTTGAAAATTTGAATCACCAAAGCTACCCTTTAGTAGGTGAACGTAAAAAGAAACATTCTAATATCATTTTTCCAAAGAACACAACAAAAATAGATGATTTTTTGACAGATTCAACTCAATTTGCAACTTTTTCTCCCCCTGGTTTTTACAACCCTAAAGACCCTAGAAAAACAAAATTAAGTTTGTTAAAATACCCACTTGAAATTATTTACAGAGACTTAACTAATGAAACATTTGAATTAGATGTAAGGTTTTTAAATACGGATAGTACTATCACAACTAAATTAATTGTGTCTGGTTTACGCAAAGAGGATATTCCAATTATTAGTGTAACTGACGTAAATCAAGGTTGGATGAATTCAATGGGGTTTGGTAATCATACTTTTTATGAGAGTTATGAACACTGTATAAAACATAGTTCTATACAGTCCAATTATTTTGCTGTATTGGTTGATGAAAATAATAAATGGTTGGACAGTCACTTTATTGGTATTGATGGTCCTTTATTACATTGGGATTATAAAGATACTAATACATTACATTTATGGATTCTTGCCTTTGAACGACATGCTTTTGTTGGACACTATACTATTGAAATCCCTCAATAATAACTAAATTTTAAGTTTTTAAATCCACCACAACTGCTCTATGAGGTTTTAAAGCATCTCTTATGGTAATTGTGTGTTCTTTTGATGTAACAATATAAGCTATAGAATGATAATCATTTGGGGTGTCAATATCAATAGTGGTGTATTGTATATTATGTTTATCACAAAATTCTTTTAAATGGATAGCATGGTGTTTTGCTGTTAGTTTGGCGTGCTCACCTCTAAAATCCCAAATAATTTTAATCTTCATCTTGTTTTTTTGAATTGACTAACTTTTCTTGCTTTCTGGACAAACTAAAAAATAAGATAAAAATAAAAATAAAAAACAACCAAATAGCTATAATAAAAAGTGATTGAATAGGTATATATTTTTTTAAAACAAAAGATATCAAAATAGACATCATTCCTAACACTAAAAAAGTTAAAGTAACTTGTTTTTCGGTAAAACCTTTATAAACCAAATGGTGGGTTGTATGGTCTTTGCCACCAATCATTGGCGACTGACCTCTTAAAATCCTGTTAATGGTGACAATAGCAGTGTCTATTATAGGAACAGCAAACACAGTTGCTACTAGTGTTAAGTTTGAAAAGATAGAATAATCTCCAGTATCTATTTCATTATTCCACAAATGTTTAATTGAAAAGTAAGCTAAAAACATTCCAAGGAACTGGCTTCCTGTATCGCCCATAAACATTTTTGCAGGGGGAAAATTAAAAACAAAGAAGCCTCCTAATGCGCCTAAGGTTATAATTAATAAGAAAATATCAACATTATTAACAATTTCAAAAGGAATAGAAATTCCAATCATACTAACAATGATACAAATAGCAGTAATGGTTGTGATACCGTCCATATTATCTAACATATTTATTGAATTCATTATACCAACCACCCAAATAACAGTTAAAATGGAATTTAAAATGGTTATATTAAACAATTGAATTTCGCTACCTGTTAATACTAATATGACTCCACAAATAATTTGAATTAAAAGTTTTAATAAAGGTCTAGTATTGTATGCATCATCAGACAATCCAAGTAAAAAAGCAAGTGTAACACTAAAGAATAGTCCAAGAAGATTTTTATTTAAAAACACATCAGATTCGCCATAAATAATAGCATAAAACATAAAACCTATTAAAAAGGTAAAATAAAAACTAATGCCGCCTAATGATGGTTTTGATTTAGCACTCCACCTGATAGTTACATCATTTTTGTTACGTATGCCTAATGTATTAGCAAATTTTAAAAAAAAACTGTTGATTAAAAGCGACATCACAAAAGCGCCACTAAAAAATGCAATTAATAAAATTAAAGATTGTAAACTTTCTCTCATAGATTTAAAAAGGGCTAACAAAGGTATTAAATTTTTGAGATATTTTATCTTTTTCAGACAAAATTGGTGACTTTACTTTCCAGTCAATGTTTAATTGTGTATCATTCCATAAAATAGCCCCTTCACTAGCCGAATTATAATAATTAGTGCATTTGTAAGAAAATAGTGTATTCTCTTCTAATGCTACAAAACCATGAGCAAATCCCTCAGGTATCCACAACATTTTGTTATTATATTCAGATATTTCTACAGAAATATGTTTGCCATAAGTTGGTGAATTTTTTCTTATATCAACAGCTATATCAATAGCTTTACCTTTTAAAACTCTAACCAATTTACCTTGTGCATACGGTGGAGCTTGAAAATGTATACCTCTAATTACATTTTTTTTTGAAACAGAAATATTATCTTGAACAAAAGTAACTACTTGCCCTATTTGCTCGTTAAATAATTTTTGATTAAATGATTCAAAAAAACACCCTCTATTATCTGCAAATATTCTTGGTGTTATTAACACTAAGCCTTGTATGTCAAAAGTTTCTATCATTTTTTTCTTAAAAAACTAAACAATTTCTTTTTGGGTTTTGTTTGACTATCTTCATAATACCCTCCATAGCCATAACCATATCCATAAGAACTTTTGTTTAAATCTACACTGTTTAAAATTGTATATAAATGTTTTACCTTATTTTCATCTAATAATTCTCTAACCCGGTTTGCAAACATTCTTTTTGAATAATTAGCCCTAAACACATATAAAGCGCAATCTGCATTGTTTAAAATATTTATTCCGTCAGATACAATACCTACCGGTGGATTATCAATAATAATTATATCATACAATTGTTTTAATTCTTTTATCAAGTCATCTATCTTTCCATTAATAATAAGCTCAGAAGGTGCTGGTGGTATAATACCTGCTGAAATAAAATCTAATCCTTCAATTTCTGAGTGTTGTAAACAATTTTTCCATTCTGCTTTTCCTGCTAAAATGGAACTCATACCTACAATATTATTTGCATTAAAACCTAAATGCAATTTAGGTTTACGTAAGTCTAAATCTAACACTACCACCTTTTTTCCTGACAAACTAAAAATTCCTGCTAAATTGAGTGCTATAAATGTTTTACCCTCACCTGATATAGAGGAAGAAACTGCAATAACATTTGATTTGTCATAGTCTAATATAAACTGTAAATTAGTTCTAATACTTCTAAAAGATTCAGGCAATATTGATTTTGGACTTTTATGTATCATCAATACAGAATTATCTTGAACCTTATTTACTTTTGGCACCCCCCCTAATAAACCTACGTTATAAGGCAATAATTTTTTTAACTCACTTTCATTGTGAATGACATTAAATGTAATGTACTTAAATCCCATAAATAAAAATGATATTAACAACGACATAACAAATGCACCAACATAAACTAGTTTTTTATTTGGAGAAATAAGTTGTGAAGCTGAAGGTGCTTGTAAAATTAGATTATCCATTGTATAACCAGCTTTTGATATTTCGTACTGAGTTCGTTTTTCAATTAATAATGAATAGTATTTTTCATTTAAACTAAATTTTCGTTTTAATCTTGATAATTCCATTTCTTTAGCTGGTACGCCATAAAGTTTAGATTCTAGTTCTGCAATTTTATTTTTTAAACCAACTCTTTTGTTTTTTATTTGTTTTTTTACCGATTCTATAGTTCTATTAATAGTTTGAATTTGAATTTCGATATTTCTATTTATTCTTTTTAAGTTATCATTTTCTTCTGTCATTCCGTAAGAGGCATCTTCTTTTTTTTCTAATAATTCATGTAATTTTTCTATCTGAGATGATAAAATATTTTGAAATCTTGTACCTGAAATTGCTGGTATTAAATTATAAACTTCCATTCTACTTCTAGAATTTACACCTAAATTAATATCTTTAAGTAATTCGTACTCTAAGTCTGAATTTATCAATTGATTTTGCAATAAATCTAATTGAGCTATTACTGTTGTTTTTAAATAATCAGGGTCTCTAGATTGGCTATTATCTCTAAAATTTTGAATGTCCAACTCTGATAATCTTAATTGATTAAATACGGTATCTAATTGTTCATCTATAAACCTTAACACGCTTGCAGAACTTTCACTTTTTTTATCTAAATCATATTTAAAAAAAGTATTAATTAAAGATGAAACAACATCACGTGCTAGGGCTGCGTTATTACTTTTGTAAGAAACTCTAATAGTTTTAGCATCATTATTTACAACAAAAACGTTTAAATTTTCATGCAATTTTTGAGTTAATGCTTTGTAGTCATTAAAAATAAAATAATTTTTATTCTCTTTTAAATTTTTTAAAAAATTAGTTTTATCATTAACTTTAAATTCAATACTAAACCAGTTATTTTCAAAAGGTACAGAAGGTATTATTTCAATTGGTTGATAATTTGAATTAGGAAAAGATAATGTTACTTTATCTATATTACCTGTTACCTCTATTTTTTTTCCTATTAATGAGGAGTCTTTTAATTCAAATAACGTAATATGATAGGGCGACTGTAAATATTTTTCTTCTGTTAAGATTTTACCCTCAGAAAAGTAACTTATCTTTAAATTCAGGTTTTTTAACGCTTTTTCAAGTAAAAAAGTTGATTTTAATAACTCTACATCTTCTTGTAAATTTAATTCTTGGCTAAAACCATCAATTTCTAAAATTCTTTTACCTTCGTCTTTAGATGTTCTTTGAATTAAGGCTGAAGATTCATACAAAGGTTTTGAATACCTTAAATAAATAAATGCTAATACTAAACTAATACCAATAATAATTGGAACTGAAATCCAGTTTCTTTTAATAACCGACTTTGCAATATCTAAGTCAAAATCTTTATTTAAGTTGGACCTATTGTTATGTTGTTTATTTTCCAATTTTATAATTTACTTATAATAAAAATTATACCTGCTGTACTAGAAATTAAAGAAAATATTGGTGCAATATCTTTTAACAGTTCTTTCCCTAATTCTGGTACAGGTTCTATATAAATATAATCACCATTTTGAACAACTAAATCCGTATATTTAAGTCCGTCAATGGTAGATAAATCTACTAAATACACCTTACGTTCACCATTTTCTTCTTTTCTTATTAATTTGATTGTTTTTGCACGTCCTCTTTCAGCTATCCCACCAGATAGAGCTATAACTTCAAGTAATGTTGTATTATTATTTGTCAAATAAACAACTTGTGCCTCACCTCCACTTCCAGGAAAAACAATAACTCTATTATTTGTAATTGTAATTAATACATAGGGGTCAATATAGTATTCAGAATATAAGTTTTCCAAATATGTTTGCGCTTGCTGAATTGTCATTCCAACAATATTAACATTACCTACAACAGGCAATTTTACCAAAGAATCATTCTGAATTGTATAAGTAATTGTATTTGTAGCGTTCAGAGATTGAGCTGCACCAGCATTACTATTATCTGTTACAATATCTAATACTCTTTGACCATTATTTGTAAAAAACTGAAATTTAATGATGTGATTCAAGTCAACAATCATTTCTTCATTTTGAGAGTTTGCCGAGTCTATATCTATTTTAGCATAGTCATAATCTTTTGGAGTTTTCAGCATTAAACTACTGTTAATTCCACAACTTTGTAATAATATTAATCCTAAAATGATTACACCAATTATTTTATTATTTTTCATTATTTTGTAGTAATTCTAAGTATAATTTTTCCATATTTTTACACAAAGTAGTATAATGGAATTTATCTTTTACGTAATTCCAACCATTTTGTGACATTTTTATGCGTTTTTCTTTATCTTCAACTAAGTTTAACAGTTTTTGCACATAGGCTTTAACTGAAAAATCTTCAATTACAAAACCAGTTTCACCTTCTAGTATTACATCTTTTACACCTCCAACATTAGTTGACATTACAACTACATTAGATGCTTGTGCTTCTATTAAACTCACTGGCGTACCTTCATTATGAGATGTTAAACATACCACATCTAATCTAGACAAAGGTACATCAACATCTTTAATCCATGAGGTAAAAGTAAAAATAGTTTTTCCTAATTGTTTTTCAATAGTTTTGGCTTGTGTTTTTAAGCTATTTTCTAATTCTCCACCTCCTATCACAAAAATTCTTATCTTTTGATTAGTATTTTGAACTACATTTTTTACCACTTCAAAAAACATTTGGTGATTTTTAATTGGTGTGAGTCTCCCAATAATTCCGATACAAACCTCATCCTCATTAATGTTATAATCTTCTACAAATTTTTGGCGTTTTTGAGTATTCTTGGTTTGAAATTTTGTTAAGTCAAAACCTAAGTTAATTATTTTAGCTTTTTCTTTAGGTACAACTTTATGAATATCTACCAGTTCGTTTCTTTGAATTTCAGATATTGCAACTATTGCTGTTGATTTTTTAGCTAAATATCTTTCTACAGTTTTATAAAACTGTGTTTTTACTTTACCAAAGTAAGAATGAAACACGTGTCCGTGAAATGTATGTACAATAACAGGTACATTTTCTTTTATAGCTGCTAATCTTCCAATGGCGCCTGATTTTGAGGCGTGGGTATGTACAATATCTGGTTTAAATCCTTTGATGATTTGACGTATCTCTTTAAGGGCTTGATTGTCTTTTTTAAAATTAATTTCTCTTTGCAAACTATCAATAATTTGAGGTTTAACACCATATTTATGTGGAATAAATAGGGCATCACCTTCATAATTTTCATGTCCTCCTCCAATTAATTTTGTTTCAAACCTATCGTCCATAAAAGCAGATAAGAAAGTTACGTTATACGTTGGACCACCTAAATTAAAGCGATTAATAACTCTTAATATTTTAATTTTTTTTTGCAAAGTACTTGTCTAGTTTTCTATGTATTTTTTCCACCAATGTTGAAAAATTAAAAGTGTCCAAATTACATAAATTGAGTTATTAAACTGTTTTTTTTGCCAATTATTTCTTAAATTATCAATAAAATTAAAATTGAATAGCCCTTGGTTTTCAATATATTCTTTGGAAAAAATAGACGTAAACAATAAGTCGTTGATATTGTCACTTAACCAAGACTCTAACGGAATCTCAAACCCTTTCTTTGTTCTTTTGTAAACAGATTCTGGTAAACGTTCTTTAAAAGTTTCTATTAAAATTTGTTTTCTTCCATTTTTATTAACCTTATATTCAGAAGGTAATGTGTTTACATAATCAACTAGTCTATGGTCTAAAAAAGGTGTTCTTACCTCCAAAGAATTTGCCATTGACATCATATCTACTTTGGTTAGCATATCGTTTGGCAACACTAATAATTGGTCATTCAGTAAAACCTCATTCAAGTTATTTGACTTAAAACTTATCCAGTTTGAATAGTTAATAATGGGTGAGTTTTTTAAAAGTTGTCCTCTATCATTTTCATGTATAAATGATGCCCATTTCCAATACCTTTCGGCGGGTGACATTGCATAGCTACTTGCTAATTTTTGTAATTTTCTATTTGCATCAGATAATCTACCACCTCTACTCGACTTACCAAATCTTGCTAAGCTAGCCACTAATTTTACAACCCCTTTTTGAATTACTCCCGATTGCTGAACTACATATTCGGCATAATGTTTTCTGTATCCTCCAAAAATTTCATCTGCACCATCACCACTTAATGCTACAGCTAAATTTTGTTTTGTTTTTTGAGTTAACAAATAAACCGCATAAGCAGATGAATCAGCAAATGGCTCGGTTATAGTATCAATAAAAGCTTCAAAATTTTGTTTAAAGTCTGCTTTATTTAATAAAATTTTGGTGTGATGACTTCCTATTTTACGCACAACGTCTTCAGCATATTTACTCTCATCAAAATACGGATGGTCAAAGCCAACAGAAAAGGTTTTTAAATTGGGTTTTAAATCTTTAGCCAAAGTTGCTATGATGGAAGAATCTACACCACCACTTAAAAAAGAACCTAAATCAACATCTGATACCATTCGCAATTTAACTGACGCTTCTAACAAACTCTTCACCTTCAATTTAGCGTCCTCAAATGACACATCTATTTGTGGTGATATTGTTGGTTGATAATAGATATGCTCTGTTAAAGTATTTTGCTTATAGATGTAGTAGCATCCAGGTTTAGCCTTGCTCACATTTTTTAAAATGCTTAATGGTGCAGGAATATAAGTTAACGTAAATAATAATTCTAATGCTTTTGAGTCAATCTTTTTATCTATATCAAAGCTAAAAAATGCTTGTAATTCAGATGAAAATATAAATTTTGAGTTATCTTGATAAAATAAAAGGGGTTTAATTCCAAACCTGTCTCTTGCCAATAGCAATTCATCTTTTAAATTATCATAAAAAGCAAAACTAAAAAAGCCTACAAGTAATTTAAGGGCTTCTGCGCCTTTATCTATTAATAACTGTAGTAATACTTCTGTGTCTGAAGAAGTTTTAAATGTTTTCCCTTTAGATTGTAACGTTTTTTTTAAAACTTTATAATTATAAATCTCTCCATTAAAAATTAAGGTGTATCTACCAGATTTATCTGTCATTGGTTGGTGTGCTGATGGTGACAAATCAATGATAGACAAACGGGCGTGCCCCAAGGCTAAATATTTGGAACATACTTTGCTTTGTTGATAGTTAGGTCCACGGTGTTGAATAGATTTTAGTGCTTTATCAATGTTGTCTAACTCACTGTTTGATAGATTATTTTTAACTGATATGCCTATTATTCCACACAAAATTTATAATTTACGCACAAATATAATTTAATATATTTACATAAACCGATTTAAGTATGGTAAGTATAAGATATTTTGCACATAAAACAATGTTAGTTTTTTTTATATTTATTTCTACCATTGTTAACGGACAAGTTGATACAACTATTCATAATTTTATACAAGACTACGCTGTTTCTATGCTTAATTTTAGTACTTTAAAACATGCGCCCTTCAGCTTTTATGTTAAAGATTTAAACACAAACAAAGTAGTTGCTAACGTCAATGGAAAAATGAGCATACCTGCAGCTTCAACAATGAAGTTGGTAACTACTGCTACAGCCATAAAAATACTTGGCACTAAATATAGATTTAAAACCAAAATAGCCTACTCTGGTAGCATTGATACTGTTACTCAAACGCTTAATGGAGATTTATATATTGTTGGAGGTGGTGACCCAACTTTAGGGTCTAAATTTTACAATAAACCTGATAAAGAAAAAGATTTTTTAAAACGTTGGGCGGATACATTATGCGCAATGGGAATTCAGCAAATTAACGGAAGAGTTATTGGTGATGCTTCTTTATATGCTTATCAAGGTGTACCAGGAGGTTGGGTTTGGACTGATTTAGGTAATTATTATGGTGCAGGCCCTAGCGGTTTAACAATTTTTGATAACACCATTAAACTACACTTTAACACTGGTGACAGTATTGGGGGAAAAACAACGCTAACTTGTATTGAACCTTATGTGCCAAATTTATACCTAAGAAATACTGTTAAAGCTGCAAAATCAAAAAGAGATAATGCTTATGTATATGGTGCACCTTACTCTAATTATTGGACGGTTAGAGGAAGTTTACCAGTTAAACGACAAGATTTTGTAGTAAAAGCTTCTATGCCTGACCCTGAATATGTGTTTGCCATTGAATTAGATTATGCTTTAAATCAAGCAGGAATTTCTACTAAATATAAACCGACCGGTTATAGACAATTACTTTACGACACCTCATTTGTAAAACCTGATTTAAAAATTATTTATACACATTACTCACCATCTATAACTTCTATTATTAACCGAACCAACCAACATAGTGTTAATTTATTTGCAGAACATTTATTATGTCAAATATCTGTAAAGCGTTCTGGATACGGAAGTACATATAATGGAAGTTTAATAGCACAAGCCTATTGGAAGTCGAAGTTGGGAAGTAATAACGGCTTATTTATGACAGATGGAAGTGGTTTGTCTCGTTCAAATGCTGTTAGTGCAGAATTTTTAGTGAATTTATTAGCGTATATGAAAACATCAAATACTTTAAAAAAATCTTTAGCCATTGCTGGAAAAAAAGGTACTATGGCAAGTATTGGTAGAGGAACCTCTGCTCAGGGTAAAGTTATTGGTAAAAGTGGTACAATGACAAGGATGAAAGCATATACAGGATATGTGAGCACTAAAACTGGAAAAAAATTAGCTTATGCAATGATAATTAATAATTACAGTTGCCCTACTTCAAAAGTTAAAAAGTATTTTCAAAACTTAATGGTTAAAATGGCAGTGTATTAAATGAAGTTTTTTATGATTGAATGATAAAATAGCTCATTTTTTAACTTATTATTTGACTTTAAACAACTTCAATATTACAAAAACACTTTTACGCCTACTTTTAAGCTAACCCCATCATTTCTTCTTAGTCCTCTCATAATACTCAAATCTATGTTTTCGTCATAAATATTTGGGTTTAAAGTAAGAGCACCGTTATTTACGGTCAATGCAAGTTTAGATAAAAACGCCGAACGGTAGTATCTTAATAGTGGAAAACTGGCTGAAATATCTACTCCTATTTTTCTTGTAATTGGTATTGTTTGTCCAAAATAATACCTAATAACTGTTGACTGTACTTTTCCTTGATAAGCTAGTTTTGTTTCACCTATATTGGTTACACTCTTTCTGGTATAAAAAAAATTTCTATCTACTTCATTAGTTTCTCCGTAATATAAGATTTGATCTTGTACTGATTTAGCTATACCATAAGATAAAGAAAAACCAAAGTATTTACCTATGGGACTTAACCCCTTAGAATATTTTTTAAAGCCAAAAGTAAAAGCATTATTTCTAGCCATTATATCTGTGAGTAAACTAAAATTATTTACCGCATAATTGTTGGCAGGGCTTGGCACAATGGAGTCTATTCTTACTCTTTCATTATTTAAGTTTAAAGCGCCTGTTTTAAAACTAACTCCAATAGTAAAATTATCACTTAAAACTCTATTAAGACCAATTCTGTAACTGTTATCAAGAATAACAGTTCTATACACAACAGAATTATCAGATTCTAATATTGTTTTACTTCTTGTTGAGTTATAAGCATCTAAAGTTATTAGCGCAGAGTTAACTTCTAAATCAATATTATATATACTACCCAAAAATCCTGACTGAGAAAAGGAATTAATAGTATAAAATACTAATATATTTAAAGATAAAATAAGTTGTTTCATTTATTTAGGTTGATTTAGTTTATATAAAATGTTATAAAGATAGGTTTCCATAACCAAATTTCTTGCTTTAAGATTTACGTATTCTGATTTTACTAATTCTATTTTATCAGTTTCACCATTAATAGCTATAGCAAATAGTTCAAATTGATTGTGAATCATTAATAAGTCAAATACAACTATAGGAATAGGATAAATTAACAAGACTCCATAGAAATGTACCCATGTAAAACTATTTCGAGTTTGAAAATTAATTATACCAGGAAATAAAAAATGTTCAGTATTGTATTTTTCTGTTATTGATTTAATAAATTGATTTGATGATGAAATCATATCAATACTTTCGTGTTCAATAATTTCATTTATCCATCTATATAGAATACCTAATTCATTATATTTTTCAACATCATTTTCATTTAATATTTTTGAGTCAATTAATGTAATTTGTAAATCTAATTTTGGAAAATCTTGTGTAAACATTTGGTTTACTTTAACTTTTTGTTGCTCAGAGTTTATTTTCTTTTTTTTGTTTTTTATATTGTAACTGGCTATATAAGGATCAATAACAACTACATTTTTAATTCCTAAGCCTTTCTTGGCCTTTGCCCTCTTATTTTTTTCTTTATTTTCTACTTTAGTATCTTCTAACTCTTTTTGAGCAATAAAATATTCTATGTCTGTTATAATTTTACCTTTTTTAACTAAATCAGATAATCCTGTTAAATGAAAGTCATCACTTCCAATAGTATTTGTTCTTTTTTTATCTAATGCGTATAGTTCTTTCTTTAATTTAATTTTTTTATACTTTGATAAATCAGAAGCTTCTATTTTAGCAATAGAATCATCAATATTAATCTTAGTCAACATGGCCATTATACTATCATTATAAGTTTGATAATCTGTAGCTAACAAATCTTCAACATTAATTTTAGAGTTTAGAGCTAATTCTTTTAACATATCTCTCTCATACCTTTTTATTAAAGCATCATTTTTATATTTTACTGACAAATCATAAATGTTTCTGTAAGCTATTATATTTAATTGTTGTTTAGATAAATGTTTTAAAAAATACGCTAGTCTATACATTTCTCCTTCAACTTTATTTGGCTTGAGTAATACTTCATTAACTCTGGAGTGGTTTTTGTATTTAGCCAAACCGTACAAAGCTTTGGCTAAAGAAAAATCTAAAAATTTGTTATTTTTATATTTACTTTTGAGTAAAAATACATTGTATATAGTTTCTGTATACTCTCTATCAGACAAGTGAAGATTAACACTTTCAAAACGAGCCAAATCTCTTATTTTTTCAAACTCTTCTTTTCCAATAACATAAATTTTATTTCCTTTTGAAGTCTTATTTCCAATAACATCAAAAGCTGTATTAATACGTTTTTCAATATTTGGATGTGTACTTAAATGATCATCAAATCCTTCTTCTTTAGTTATTTGATTAACCGTATCAGGAAACATTTTTCCTGGAATTTTAAGTATTTCTGTATTAAAAAAAGTTGAATCAAATTGTCGGTCTTCAAAAGGTAAATAAGAATATAATAATACTTCAAATGATGAAAATACAGCTTCAATATCATATTCAGTATTTAAGAAAAATTCTATTCCTTTTTCATCTGCTGAAAATTCACTTTCTTTACTATATATACTTAGCTCAGATATCCTATCGTTATATGAAAGGTTTCTGTATTTTCCTTTTCCTTTTGAGATATTTTGTTTTTCTACGTACCCATCTCTCACATGTTTTTCTGTAAAGTGAGCAACTTCATGGGCAATAATAAATGCTAATTGTGCTTCATTTTCTAATTGAGATAATAACCCTGTAGTTACAAAAATAATTCCTTGATCTGTTGAAAAAGCATTAACTGAATTATTTTTAAGAACATAAAATTGTAGCTTGTTATACAAGCCTTTTTCTTTACGCAAAGTATATTTTGCTACCTTATTTACATAATTAGACAAATCTTCATTAAAAAGAACATTACCACTCAAAAGTATTTCATCAATAAAAAAACGGGTAGATAAAAAGAATTCTTTGTCTAAATCTTTATTTTTATTATCTTTAAAATCTTCTTGATACTTATCAGTTGTAAGTGTAATAAACTCCTTAGGTATTTTACCTTTTGACTTTAAATACGTGTAATTTTTGAACTCATCAACTTGTCCAATTGAGATTGTAGATAGGAATAATACTCCTAAAAATATACTTTTCATTTATTTTGTTTAAAAATTTTTTCAAATATAACTATTAATTTAAAAATCATTTTCTTTTTTATTAATATCAAAAACGTTTAAGACGGAATTGATGTATAATCTAAAAAAAAAGCTTGCCTTTAACTATAAATTGTATTTTTGCATACCGATATAATATCAAAATGAAGAAAAAAAGAATAAAAATAATCGTACTTAGTACCTTAATACTTATTTTTATGGTTACATATAGAACAATTAATAAGCAATCTCATAACAATGGTATTAGGAATGATATTAACACAAATAAAATGAATAACAATACATCATCAACAAAAACAAAAAAAATTAATATAGGATTTTATAATGTTGAAAATCTGTTTGATATATATGATGATCCTCAAACAAGTGATGAAGATTTTACTCCTAATGGTATTATGCAATGGGATAAAGAACGTTATAATGATAAATTAGAAGACTTAGCTGAGGTTATAGATGATTTTAACCCTGTAATTTTAGGTTTAGCTGAAGTTGAAAATTTTGATGTAATTAATGATTTAATTAAACAAAAAGAGTTAGCTGAAATTAACTATAAAATTATACACGCTGAAAATAACGATACAAGAGGTATTGATGTCGCTGCTATTTATAATTCTGATATATTTAATTTAAATGACTACAGGTATCATAGAGTTTCTGGTAAAGGAAATTCTAATACGAGAGATATTTTAGAACTAAACGGTAATTTTATGAATCAATCTCCTTTAACTATTTTTATTACACACTGGCCTAGTCGTAGAAAAGGAACCAATGAAACTGAATATAAAAGGATTAGTATAGCAAAACAATTACGTTCTATTATTGATAAAATACTTCAAAATAACTCAAACGAAAATATTATAATTATGGGTGACTTTAATGATGAACCTTCAGATATAAGTATTCACAAATATTTAATGAAAGATGATTTTTATAACCTCCACAAAAAATATGAAGACAAAAACATAGGAACTGTTAACCATAGAGGCGAATGGTTGGTTTTTGACCAAATTATAATTTCTAAATCATTACTCGATAACAATACTTATCAAATTAGTACAAAAAGTGGTGAAATTTTTAATGATGAAGACATTACTTTTACCCACAGAGATGGAAATAAATCGCCAAGCAGAACGTATGGCGGTATTAAATACTATGGTGGTATATCAGACCATTATCCTGTTTTTGCTAAACTTGTTGTAAAGTACTAATATCTTAACTCTTCTGAAATAAAACGTAGTATAATCCTTAATTCAAAAAAAATGTAATTATATTTGACGTTTCAAATTTTAAAAGCAAAAAATGGAATTTTTAATAAAAGCAGGACAACTAGTTTTAAGTTTATCAATACTTATTGTATTACACGAATTTGGTCATTATTTACCTGCTAAATGGTTTAAAACAAGGGTTGAAAAATTTTATCTATTTTTTGATTATAAATTCTCTCTATTTAAAAAAAAGATTGGTGAAACTGAATGGGGGATTGGATGGATTCCTTTAGGAGGATATGTTAAAATATCTGGAATGATTGATGAATCCCTGGATAAAGAACAAATGAAAAAAGAGCCCCAACCGTGGGAATTTAGAGCTAAACCTGCCTGGCAACGATTAATTATTATGGCAGGAGGCGTAACCGTTAATCTTATCCTAGGTATTTTGATTTATATGATGGTTTTATTAATCTGGGGAAAAGATTATATAACTAATGATGACTTAGACCATGGCATGGCTGTACATGAACTTTTTGAACAATATGGGTTTAGAGATGGTGATAAAATTTTAACCATAAATGGTACAAAACCTTTTAGTGTTGATGGCATGGAAATCACTAAAGAAATAGCTTTAAGAGACGGAAGAGTTATTAAAGTATTACACAACAATGGGACAGAAGAAATACTTACCTTGCCTAAGGATATAGATATGACTATGTTTAAAGAGGGAGCTATGGGCGCGTTTTCGCCAAGAACTTTGGCTAAAATTGATAGTGTAATACCAAAAATGAATGCACATAAAGCTGGTTTACAAAAAGGAGATATAATTACAAGTGTAAATCAAACATCAATAACCTATTGGGATGAATTTACTGATATTGTTAAACAAAATAAAAATAACACACTTGACCTCAGTGTAAAAAGAAACAATCAAATAACAAATTTGACAGTACAAGTTGATAGTGCTGGAGTAATAGGTATTATTAACGCAGGCTTTGATATGAGTAAAATTAAAACAAAAAAATACTCAATTACTGAAAGTGTTACCTATGGTTTTAAATATGGCATACAAACGTTAATGGATTATGTTTCACAAATGAAATATTTATTCACCTCAAAAGGAGCTTCATCAATTGGTGGTTTTGGCGCCATAGGTAGTATGTACTCAGCTACTTGGGATTGGCATTCGTTTTGGCTTAATACTGCCTTTTTATCATTGGTACTCGCATTTATGAATGTTTTACCTATTCCTGCCCTAGATGGAGGACACATCATGTTTACTTTATATGAGCTTATATCAGGAAGAAAACCTAATGAAAAATTTATGGAGTATGCGCAAATAGCAGGTATGATTTTACTATTAGGCTTACTATTATACGCTAATGGTAATGATATATTTAGAGCTATTTTTGGTTAAACCTTCAATACCTAAAAACATAGTATTTTTCTTTTTTAGACAAATACTGACTTAATTCATACTTTTGTAAATTATGATTAAACATAACATAAGCCTATTGCCCTATAATACATTTGGAATTGATGTAAATGCAAAACATTTTGCCAGTTTTAAAACGGTTAAAGACCTAAAACAAATTTTACAATTTAAAAGTTTAAAAGCTTTGCCCAAATTGATACTTGGCGGAGGTAGTAATTTATTACTTACAAAAGATTTTGAAGGGTTAGTACTTAAAAATGACATAGAAGGTATTGAAATCACCAAACAAACCTCAGACTATGCACTTGTAAGAGCTGGTGCTGGTGTTGAGTGGCATCAATTAGTTTTGTATGCAATAGAAAATAATTTAGGTGGAATAGAAAACCTATCTCTAATCCCTGGTAGTGTTGGTGCTGCGCCAATGCAAAACATTGGTGCTTATGGGGTTGAAATTAAAGATGTGTTTTTTGAATTAGAAGCACTTCATATTGACTCACTTGATGAAGTAAGATTTACAAAAAAAAGATGCCAATTTGGTTACAGAGAAAGTATCTTTAAACGACAATTTAAAGACCAATTTATAATTACATCTGTTACTTTAAAATTACTAAAAAAACCAAAAATACAAATTTCTTATGGGGCTATTAAAGATGAACTAAAATCAATGGGCATTTTACAACCCAACATTAAAAACGTTAGTGATGCAGTTATAAAAATTAGACAATCTAAACTACCAGACCCTAAGAAAATAGGTAACTCTGGTAGTTTTTTTAAAAACCCCATTGTTTCAATTGAACACTTTAAAAAATTACAAACCAAATACCCAAAAATAGCTCATTACCCTATTTCTGACAAAGACATTAAACTAGCTGCAGGATGGTTAATTGATAATGCAGGCTGGAAAGGAAAAGTTTTTGAAGGAACAAACGGTAAATATGGTGTACATAAAAATCAAGCATTAGTTTTAGTAAATTACGGAGGTGCCTCTGGTACTGATATTTTTGGATTATCAACCCAAATTATCAATGATATTTTAGATAAATATAATATCACTTTAGAACGTGAAGTTAACGTGATTTGATTATTTTTGTACAAAAAAATAAAAATGAGTATTGTTACATCACAAAGCATAGAAAAAGCAATTCAAAAAATTGATAAATTATCAGATGATGCTTTAGAAAAATTAATTGAAACCTTTACATTGCAACAAGAAGAGTTAGTTAACTACCTTATGCAAGCTGGTTTTGATTTTGAAAACGAAGAATTAAATGCGTTTACCATATATTATTTTGTCGTTATCATTGAGTCTTTTTACCAAGAAAACGTAAAGCTAAACACAGTAACTGAAAATGATATTAGCGAATTTCAAGAAGGATATTTATTAGCCTTAGATGAAATAAGAAAAGAAGAGTTTATAGCTATGCACGAATTATTAAATCAACCTCATTTGATTAACTTTATTTTAAATGAACTTGAATCAGAAGATGAGGATGGAGAATCATTTGATGATGAAACACAAAACCAATTGTTTATTGTATTAATGGGATTAATTGGATTATTGAATAACGCCATTAAAAAGTAATGTTAGCACCTTTTGAAATAGTAAACAAAATGCTTAATAATGATGCGTACAGCTTATGGTTAGGAGTTGATTTACTTTCAATTAACAAGGGTGATGTTAGTGTAAAAATGACCGTAAAAAAAGAAATGACAAACGGGTTCGGAATTGCACACGGTGGAATAACTTATGCCTTATCCGATAGCTGCCTAGCTTTTTCTGCTAACTCGCATGGTATTCATGCTGTTTCAATAGAAACATCAATATCTCATTTAAAACCAGTTAATGTTGGTGACACACTAATTGCCAAATCTAACGAGATTTCTCTAACAAAACGCATAGGCGTTTACCAAATAGACGTATATAATCAATTTAACCACATAGTATCAACCCTAAAAGGCACAATGTACCGAACAGGTAAAATTTGGGAATAAGTTTATTATTAACAATTTAAAATATGGGATTCTATCAAAAAATCTTTGCTAATCAATATGATAAATTTATGAGTAGCATTGAAACAGAGTTTGCACCTATTAGACATA
>DQTE01000116.1 GCA_015662905.1 Crocinitomix sp.
ATGGTCTAAAAGGTGTTATAAGCAATACGAAAAAATTAAGCCCATTACAACAAATTACACATTATGCGGGACTTTGGCAAGTGGAAGAAACCTTTTAGGTAAACACGACATGAGGATGCGTCCTATATATCATTGGACAGATAAGAGAATAAAAGCCCATATGGCTATTTGTTTTATGGCTTTATCGTGTATGCGGTTTGCCGAATATGAAATTTCCGCGAGAATAAAAAAATTACTCCTGCTGAAATAAGGCATCTTTTAAAACAGGTTCAAATATCAATACTAAAAGACACTTCTACCAATAAATTATATGCATTACCTTCTAAAATACAAGAAAATGCATATAAAATCCTTAAACTTTATGATATAAAGCATATTACAACGCCTCACGAAATAATATAACAATATAAATGTAGTGCCTTGATAAAAAATCAATGCATTGTATATCAACATATTAACTTAAAAAATGTGCGAAGTCAGGAAAAAGAGTCTGCCTGTATTGTTAAACAGGCATTCCCAATAATGGGGTGTAGTCTGGCTTTGTAGTAGAAGATTCTTGAAGATTTAAGGTGTCAATAAAACCTAAATAAATTATTAGAAACTCTCTTTGATAAATTGGTTTTAGAGATATTGAAATTTGTTATATTTATTAATAAGCGTTAGTATTTTAGTTTTATTTTTTTACTTTTGGTTTCTTAAATTAAACAACATACCAATGGCAAGAATTTTAACAGGCATACAAAGTACGGGAATCCCACATTTGGGTAACATTTTAGGAGCTATTGAACCTGCAATAAAAATGGCAAGTGATGATAAAAATGAATCTTTTTTATTTATAGCCGACCTACATTCACTCACACAGATTAAAAACGGAGAAATGTTAAGAGAAAACACTTACAGCACTGCTGCTGTATGGTTGGCTTTTGGTTTAAACCCCAACAAAACGGTTTTTTACAGACAATCAGATGTTCCTCAAACTACAGAGTTAGCGTGGTATTTATCTTGTTTTTTTCCTTACCAAAGATTAACCCTTGCACACTCTTTTAAAGATAAAGCAGACCGTTTAACTGACGTAAACGCAGGACTCTTTACCTACCCTATGCTTATGGCGGCAGATATCTTATTGTATGACGTTAATTTTGTGCCGGTTGGAAAAGACCAAGAACAACATTTAGAAATGACCAGAAGAGTAGCTAATACTTTTAATAGTCAAATGGGAGAAACTTTTGTTGTACCTAAGGTTAAAATTAATGAAGAAACTAAGTTAATACCAGGTATTGATGGCAGTAAAATGTCAAAATCAAAGGGAAATATTATCAATATATTTTTACCAGAAAAACAATTAAAAAAGGAAATCAATAAAATACAAACAGATAGCATCCCACTTGAAGCCCCTAAAAACCCTGATACTTGTAATGCTTTTGCCATATACAAATTATTAGCCTCTGATGTTCAAATAGAGGAAATGAGAAAAAATTATTTAGCGGGAGGTTATGGATATGGACACGCCAAAAAAGAAATTTTAAATCTAATTTTAACTAAGTACGCTAAACAGAGAGAATTGTTTAACCATTATATGTCAAATAAAAATGAATTAGATGAAATTCTTAAACAAGGCGCACACAAAGCAAGTAAAGTGGCTAATGAAGTTTTAAACAGAGTAAGACAAAAAATAGGATATTAAACCCTAAAGATCTATCTGAAATGAAATTATGTATAGCCGAAAAACCAAGTGTAGCTAAAGAAATTGCTTCAATTTTAGGAGCGAATCAACGAAAAGATGGCTACTACGAAGGAAACGGCTATTGGGTAAGCTGGACTTTTGGACATTTATGCACTTTAAAAGAACCCCACGATTATACCTCACTTTGGAAATGGTGGAATTTAGATTATTTACCTATGATTCCCTCAAGTTTTGGTATAAAAGTAATTGATAACCAAGGGGTGCAAAAACAATTTAGAACCATTGAAAATTTAGTGCAACGTTGTGAGGAGGTCATTAATTGTGGTGATGCTGGTCAAGAGGGAGAGCTCATACAACAATGGGTATTACTAAAAGCCAAAAATACCAAACCCATTAAACGTTTATGGATTTCATCTTTAACAGAAGAGGCCATTAAAGAAGGATTTGAAAATTTAAGAGATGGTAAAGCGTTTATGAACCTTTATGCAGCAGGCAGTTCAAGAGCTATAGGCGATTGGCTTTTAGGAATGAACGCTACACGACTCTATACCTTAAAATACGGAAGAGAAAAACAAGTGTTATCCATTGGTAGGGTTCAAACCCCAACATTAGCAATGATTGTAGAGCGTCAGAAAATTATTGACAACTTTAAACCCGAAACCTACTGGGAGCTAAAAACCATTTACCGTGACGTTTTATTTAGTTCAAACATTGGTAAAATAAAATCAAAAGACAAAGGTGTTAAAGGCATTGAATACATTCAAGGTAAAGATTTTATCATTGATAATTACGAACAAAAAGAAGGTAAAGAACATCCACCCAGATTGTTTGATTTGACCTCTTTACAAGTAGATGCCAACAACAAATTTAACTTTTCGGCAGACCACACTCTAAAATTAGTACAATCATTATACGAAAAAAAACTCGTTACTTACCCAAGAGTTGACACCACATTTTTACCAGATGATATCTATCCTAAAATACCAAAAATAATGGATGGATTAACCTTTTTTACCAAATTTACCGAACCTTTAAAAGGTAAACCCTACAGAAAATCGAAAAAGGTGTTTAACAATAAAAAAGTAACCGACCACCACGCCATTATTCCTACAGGTATTCCTATGAGTGGCGTTACACCTGACGAACAAAAAATATACAACACTATAACCAAACGATTTATATCTGTTTTTTATCCTGATTGTATTGTGTCAAACACTACGGTTATAGGTTATGTAGATGGCACAAACAAAGAAAAATTGTCGTTTAAAGCAACTGGAAAACAAATTATTGACCCCGCTTGGAGGGTAATTTACGCCTCAGAAAAAAACGACCAAAAAAAGAAAGAAGACAATATAATGCCCACTTTTGAAAAAGGTGAAAAAGGACCGCATCAACCTCAGTTACAAGAAAAAGTAACTACCCCACCAAAGTATTTTACAGAGGCTACCTTACTAAGAGCTATGGAAACTGCAGGTAAATTAGTTGATGATGATGATTTGAGAGATGCAATGAAAGAAAATGGCATTGGAAGACCGTCAACGAGAGCCAACATTATAGAGACACTTTTTAGACGAAAATATATAGAGAAAAAAAGAAAAAACATACACGCAACGACCACAGGTATAGATTTAATTGATACCATTCAATCAGATTTATTAAAGTCTGCTGAATTAACCGGACAATGGGAACATAAATTACGTTTAATTGAAAAAGGTGAATATGATGTCAAACAATTTAAGAAAGAGCTAATAGAAATGATTGTTGAAATTACCAACAATGTTAAATATGCTCAACCTAAAAAAATTGCAGTTGCATCTACAACTGTTAAAGAAAAGAAAAAAAGAGCACCAAAACAAGAAATTATTATTGAAGAATTGATTTGTCCTAAATGTAAAGATGGACATTTTATTAAAGGAAAAACAGCTTATGGTTGTTCTAATTTTAAAGCAGGTTGTAAAGTCATACTACCTTTTAAATATATGGGTAAAAAACTTACCCCAAAACAATTGTTAGATTTAATACAAAAAGGTAAAACAACCAAAATCAAAGGATTTGTTGACCCCAATACTTCTCAAAAATTTGAAGCAACTTTAATGCTCAATCAAAATTTTGAAATTGAAAAAATGTAACTTTATTAGGCTATTTTGAATTTTATACCAATTTAATTTTCATCACTGATAAACTCATCTAAAACAAGTAAAGATGCCAAAGCCAATTGAGAATAGTTTTCTTGAC
>DQTE01000226.1 GCA_015662905.1 Crocinitomix sp.
GACCTTGTGAAGCTCACCGAAAAGGCTTGTAAAACTTGTTACTAAACACGCAAACTATGAATGGAACACCCGACCGTAGGGAACGCTATTATGATTGAATGTGTTATTTTGTTTATTTAGATATTATATATATTATTAAGTAGGTGGGTGTTTATTTGTATTTTATCCATTTTAGGATTTCTTTGAATGTGGCTTTTTTCCCGTACATTAGAATACCTGTTCGGTAAATTTTTGCTGCTACCCAAGTTATGCCAATAAATGTGGCAAATAATAATAGTATTGAGATGATGTATTGGTATAATTGGACTGTTCCCATTGAGACTTTTACTAACATTACGATTGGTGAGGTGAATGGTATGATTGAAAAGATTGTTCCTATTTGGCTGTCGGGGTTGGTTATGAGGGTTGTTGCTACTATGTAACTTAATATTAAGGGCATTGTTACTGGTAATATGAGTTGTTGGGTGTCTGTTTCGGAATCTACCATTGCGCCTATGGCTGCGAATATTGATGAATATAATAGGAAGCCCCCTATAAAATAGAATAAGAATGATGATATTAATAATGGCCAATCTATGAGTGTGAATATGAATTCTGCTACTTGGCTTGTTTGTCTTATTGTTTCGGTTTTTGTTTGTATTATTCCATCTGTCATTGCTTGGGTGTCCCAATTTTGGGGTGATATGATGTCTTGGAATACGAATGTGCGTATGAGGAAGAGTGAGATTGCTGCTATTATTATCCATATAAGGAATTGTGTTAGTCCTACTAGTCCTATGCCTAATATTTTACCCATCATTAGTTGAAATGGTTTTACTGATGAGATGATTACTTCTATGACTCTGTTTGTTTTTTCTTCTATTACGCCGCGCATTACTTGCATTGAGTATATGAATATAAACATATATATTATTACTGCTAATGCAAATCCTAATGTAGCTTTTAGTGGAGTTATGTCTTCGCCTGATGGGTCTTCTCCGTTTATGAATTGGAAGTTGAATGGTTGTTGTATTTTTCGGTATTGTTTTTTTGTTATGTTATTTTCTTTGAGGGCAAAGTATTCTCTTATTCTGGTTTCTATGCGGTTTTGCACGTAGGTTTTTGTGTTTAAACTGGGTTGTGTTCGGAATACTACTGGCACCTTTCTGTTTGCTGGGACTTTTTCGTTTAGCATTACTAGCATATCGAATTTTTTGAATTTTGGGTTTTCCATAAATTCTTGTGCGGTTGCTACGTAATTGTTGTAAAAATAAAATATAGCTGGTTTTTTGTTTATTGTGTCTTGATAGATTTCGTTTCCGCACCAGTGCCCAGGGTCTGCGACGAGTACTTTGATTTGTTTGTCTTCTTTTAGACTTAACCACATTGCGCCAAAAATGAAACCAACAATAACTAATGGGGCTAATATGGTAAGTATTAGGAATGATTTTTTTCTAACTCTTGTTGTGTATTCTCTTGCTATGATTAGTCCTAATTTATTCATTGTTGTCTCCTTTCTGTTGTTTTATTGCTTGTATGAAAATATCATTCATTGATGGGATGACTTCATTTACGGATTGTATTTGTGCTACTGGCATTACTGTTTTTAATAAATCGTTTAGGGTGTTATTGTTTTTTAGTTGTACGTAGGCGATGGCTGTGTTGTCATCTATTTGTTTTTTGTCTATTAGTGCAAAGTTTGTCCAGAGTTGGTTGGCAAATGCCATCATTATTCCTTTGAATTTTATGGCGTAGGTGTTTGTTTTATATTGTTGCTTTACAGTTCGCAGGCTTCCGCTGAGGATTAATTTTGATTGATTTATGAGTGCTATTGAGTCGCATATTTCTTCAACTGAATTCATATTATGGGTTGATAGCATTATTGAGGTTCCTTTTTCTTTTAGTCTTAGTATTTCGTTTTTTATTATTTCTGTATTTATTGGGTCGAACCCTGAGAATGGCTCGTCAAGGATTAGTAATTTTGGCTCGTGCAATACGGTTGTTATGAATTGTATTTTTTGTGCCATTCCTTTTGATAATTCTTCTACTTTTTTATTTGTCCATGATGATATTTCGAATTTATTGAACCAATGGTTTAGTTTTGTTTTGGCTTCTGATTTTGACATTCCTTTTAGTTGGGCAAAATAGAGCGCTTGTTCTCCTACTTTCATTTTTTTGTAAAGTCCGCGTTCTTCTGGCAGATAGCCTATTTTTGAGATGTCTTCTCTGGTTATTGGTTTTCCGTTAAGTAGTACTTGTCCGCTATCGGGTGCTGTTATTTGGTTTATGATTCGTATTAGGGTTGTTTTACCTGCGCCATTTGGTCCTAATAGCCCGAATATTTGACCTTGTTTTGTTGATATTGATATATTGTCTAATGCTTTGTGTGAAGCGTATTGTTTTTGAATATTTTCTACTTTTAGTATTTCCATTTTTAATTGTTATAATACAAATATAGTGTTTTTTATTGTGCGGTGTTTTTTTTTGATTTATGTTAAGTAAATTGCAGTGCTTCTATTTATTAAATGGTTATTGTTTACGTCTTTTGAGTTCTTTAATAATTAAGCTGAGTTCTCTTCCTGTTTGTCCGGCAACAGAGGTGTTTTCTTCTGCTCGTCTTATTAAATAGGGCATTACTTCTTGTATTGGTCCGTAGGGTACGTATTTTGCAACATTGTAACCGTGGTGTGAAAGGTTGTAAGATATATGGTCGCTCATTCCTAATAATTGTGCAAAATAGATTCTTTTGTCTGATTTTGAAATTTGTTTTTCTTTTATCCATTGAGCTAATTTAGCTGAGCTTTGTTCGTTGTGAGTACCTGCACAAAATGAAATGGTACTTAAATGGTTTATGCAGTATTCTACTGCTAAATTATAATCTTTATCGGTGGCTTGTTTATTTTTATGTATTGGTGATGGATACCCCATTTTTTGTGCACGTTCTCTTTCTTTTTCCATATAGGCTCCGCGCACTATTTTCATTCCTATTTTGTAGCCGTTTTCTATGGCTTTTTGATGAGATTTTTTTAGAAATTCTAACCTGTCGTGGCGGTACATTTGAATGGTATTGTACACAATGACTTCCTGTTTGTTGTACTTTGCCATCATTGCATTAACAATTCTATCAATTCCGTCTTGTATCCAACTGTCTTCGGCATCAATAAACAGGGGTACTTTTTCTGTATAAGCTACTTTGCAAATTTCATCAATTCTTTTAATTGCTGTTGCTAATTCTTCTTTTATTTCGGGGGTTAATTGTGCATTTGGGTTATTTGTTAGTTCTAACAACTCAAACCTAACTACTCCGGTAGGTTTAAATACTGAAAATGGTATGTGTGGACTTGATTTTGCTTTTTTAATAGTGGCTATAATTTCGTTTTTTACATTGTTCAAATCTTCATTTGATGTTTTTCCTTCAACTGAGTAATCTAATATTGTTCCTATGTTAAATTTAGCTAATTGATTAATTCTTTGTTCACATTCTTTTATATTTTCTCCTCCGCAAAATTGTTTAAAAATGGTTTTTTTTATGATTCCTTTGATTGGCAAATGTAATTTAAAAGCTATGGTTGTTGCTACCTTTCCTACTTTAACTAACCAAGGTTTAGACATTAAATTAAATAGTCTGTAAGACCACTTTAAATCGCTATTTGATTTGCTACCGAATGCAATTTGAGTGTTATCAAAATTAATCATTGCTATTGTAATAAATTTATACGGAGACAAATATAAGTTTTAAATCTTTATCAATATATGATATTTATACGTTTTACCTTAATTTGTATTTTGTAAGTTGCCTATAAAATAATTTTGTATATTTGTAAGGTTCTTTTGTTAAACACTATAAAAAAATAAGGTAATGACATAAGTAAAATAAACAGAACAGTTCTGTTTATACAAACGTTGGCAAACATAAAAATGAAGAACATTAAATATCAAATATTATTAATCCTAATCTGTTTTACCAGGGGTTCATTTGGACAATCACTTCCAAAACCTATTGGCTTCGTAAATGATTTCGAAAACATCTTTACAGACAAACAGGAACACATATTAGATTCATTAGTAAAGAATTTTGAAAAACAAACAACAATTCAAATCGCAATCGTAACTCTTGACAGTTCTTACACTAATAAATCTGAATTTGATAATTACACCTTTAAATTAGCTAATAACTGGGGTGTTGGTCAAAAGGATAAAAACAATGGTGTTTTAATTGGAATTTCATCTTCATTACGAAAAATGCGAATTCAAAATGGCTATGGAATAGAAATAATACTTACTGACGAAGAATCTAAAGAAATAATCGACAATCAATTCATCCCATATTTTAAGGAAAATGAATATTTCAAAGGAACAAAAGTTGGACTATTAAAGCTTTTTGAAAAATTGACCTCAAATGAGCTTAAATCAGAAATTCAAAATATTGCAGGAGTAAAATGGATTGTTAAAATAAATGACTCTCTTGAATTTTCTCACCCGTATTTAAAAAAAGGAGAATACATATCAACATTGACAATAAATAGTGAAAATGATACGATTAAATTTCTTTTGTACACTTCATCTGACTCTACCTTTGAAAATGAAATCACAGAATATCATATGTTAGCCAGCTGCTCTCTATCCAAAGAAAATTATAAATTCAAAACCTATAAGAACTTGAACTATTTCCTTTTTCTTCCATCTTATCCATGCTGGAATAATGGTTATTCTGAAAATGGAAAAGAAATGATTAGGAAGATGTTCAAAAAATAAACAACGATTTGCCAACAAAACCTATACGTAATGCGGGTTTTGGTGGTAAATTGAAAGTCTAGAGCAATTAATGAAAACCGCTAAACCTTTGGTTTAGCTTTTAAAAATGAAAAGATAAAAACAAAACAC
>DQTE01000264.1 GCA_015662905.1 Crocinitomix sp.
TTATTAGCAATATCATAACTTACATGATTTTCTAAAAGAAAAATAGTATTATATATCTTCTCTATTTTTTCAACTGAGATTTTAGAACTTGCATTTGATTTTATTGAGCATGCAATGTTTAATTTATTTGATGTATTTGGAGAAAAATGAGAGTTTAACCAAAACATTTCACCGTTACTATCAATATGTTTTACAATAGCTAATGCATCTTCGTTTTTTAGGAGACTTGCTTTAACATAATTTAAAATAACCTTAGGCATTTCTGGATGAAATGTACTTGTTATTTTTTTGTTTTGTACTTCTTTACTATTTAAATTCACTACTTTGCAAAAATCGGTGTTGCAAAATTTTATTTTACCTTTCGTAGTTATTCTACTAGTTAATTGTAAACTAGGATTTAAATAGGTGGTTTTGCTATTTAATAAAGTAGATTTATAATCTGTTAAAAATGAAAATAATTCTACAGATTTTAAAACTTTACTTTTTGTTACTATTTTATTTTCAACTTTTTTAGTTGCTACATTTGACATCATAAGCACTTTTTTGTTTTACAATTACTATTAGATATTAACAAATGTACAAAAAAATTGTTAATAACTACAAAAAAATGTTAATAAAAGTAATATTATTGTTAATAACTTTTATTTGTAAATAGAATAAAAAAAATATAAGTTCAATTAACACACTGATAATGAGTTATTTATATTGTAAAAAAATTATAAATAGATATAAACAATTTATTATTTATTTTTTCTTACTTTCATGTTAATAAACTCCAAAGCAAGAGAAAATGCTATGGTAAAGTATAAATATCCTTTAGGGATTTTACCAACATGAGATCCAAAGAAGGATGTGTTAGACATATGTGCAGCTTCTGCAATTAGCATAAAACCAATTAATATTAAAAAGGAAAGACCTAACATTTGTATTGTTGGATGTTTACTAACATAATTACTTACAGGATTTGCAAATAAAACCATAATTATTACCGAAATAACAACAGCAATTACCATAATAGTTAAACTTCCCTCAATTCCGTTAGTCATTCCAACGGCAGTTAAAATAGAATCAAATGAGAAAACAACATTTATAATTGATATTTGCACTATGGCATTAGCAAAACTAGTTGCTTTTGGTTGTGGGTTTTCAGATTCGTTATGTTCAATACCTTCAATTTTTTCATGAATTTCGTCCACACTTTTATATAATAGAAATAAACCTCCAATAAATAAAATTACTGCTTGACCAGTAACATTAATATTAAACCAATCACTATTAATACTATAAAATGGTTTATTTAGTGCAGTAAGAGCTGATATAGCAAATAACAATAAAATTCTAAGAACCATAGCGATTATCATACCAATATTAATGGCTTTTTTGCGAATATCATCTTTTAATTTACTTGCCGCAATTGATATAAAAATGATATTGTCAATACCTAATACAATTTGCAAAAAACACTAAAGTTAATAGTGCTACCCAAGTTTCTGTATGCTGAAATATTTCCATAATGGTTAATTGATTTTTATTGCTTTTCCTTTTTGTTTATAGTTAGAGCCTTTAAAATATGCAGTAAAAGTATAAGAATTTTGTTTTACTCCAGTAATTTTAACAATGAATTCTTTTTTATCTAAATCGTTTTTTGGATTTTTTTTCAATAAGATATATTCAAAATTTGACTTCCATTTAATATAAAAAGTATCCTTTTTTTTATCAAAAGTTTCTATTTGAATAGAGTCATTTCTTGTAGCTAATGATTCGTAATTACCATCTTTAATAAATGTTTTAAACGTACCAATTCTTAATTGATTTGGTTTTAAATTACTGGGATTGTTACATGAAATTATAGATGCTAATAAGAATACATATAAATATTTCATAAAATTTGATTGTAATTTGGTTTCTACAAAAATAACAAACTAAATCAAATGAGACTAAATAGAATTACAAATAATTAAGTTTGATTAATATTGAGTTAATATGCTTTCAGTTAATCCGTAATGTCTGGTTGTATCATGAATGTAATTATAACTTTCAATGTATCCAAGTTCAATTCCATCAGCATTAATAAATACAATGGTTGGAAAAGATCTTTTATTTCTAGATTTACTATATTTTTTATCTAAGATTATATTTACTTGTTTTTGTTCAGCACTAACAATATCTGTTCTTCTTGGAAAATCGGCTTTATATAAAACCAATTTTTCATCAGCTATTTTTTTAAATTTATCAGAACTTAAAAAATCTTTATCTAACATTTTACATATTCCACACCAATCAGATCCTGTAAAAAATATTAAAATTGGTTTATTTTCTGCTTTAGCTATTTCTTTAGCTGCTTCAAAATCACTTATCCAATTTAATTCTTTTGTAGTTTCGTTTTGCGCACTTAGCGTATTTAATTGAAAAAATGTAATTACTAAAAGTAGAAATATTTTTCTCATAATTATTTAATTATAGTTGTTTAATTTATCATTATTATTAATGGATTTATTTCTTAATCCAATTAGACATGTATTTAATTCAAA
>DQTE01000279.1 GCA_015662905.1 Crocinitomix sp.
ACTATGGCTGTAGCTGAACAATTAAAAAAATTTAATAGAACAGATGTAGATGCTATTTTATCTGTTTCACCTTACTATAATAAACCAACGCAAGAAGGAATTTTTCAACATTACAAAATCATAAGCGAAACAGCTAATCATCCTATTATTGTTTACAATGTACCAGGCAGAACAGCCTCAAATATTACAGCAGAAACAACTTTAAGAATTGCTAAAGAATGTAAAAATATTTTGGCGGTAAAAGAGGCAAGTGGAAATTTTGAACAAATTATGGAACTGATTCAAAATAAACCTAAAAACTTTTTGATAATTTCAGGTGATGATGCCATTACAATGCCATTTATTGCGGCTGGGGGTGATGGTGTGATTTCTGTTGTTGGCAACGCCTTACCTAAACAATTTGCTCACATGGTACATTCTGGCTTAAAAAATAACGTAGAAAAATCAAGAGAAATTCATTATCAAATCCTACCAATTATTCAGCACTTGTTTTCAGAAGGTAATCCAGCAGGCATAAAAGAAGCACTTAAAGAATTGAAAATTACAGACAAATACGTTAGACTGCCATTGGTAAATGTTAGTGAACGTACAAAAAATGCTATAAAGTCAGTAATAAAAACGATTAAATAGTCTTTTTTTAAAACCAAATAATATTATTTTACTATATTTGTTATAAATTATTCAAAATTTACAGAATGAAACACAAACATTTTTATCAAATTGGAGGAACTCTTTTAACGGCTTTAATTTTTGTTGGGTGTAGTAACTCAAATGACATTGAAGTTTCTGTTAAAGATAATGACACAACTTCTATAACTCAAAATGTAGATAATATAGAAACCAATGAGTTAAATGTTGAGTACTCGGTGCCTACACCTAACGAACTTTTTGAAATTGTTAAATTACATGGCGGTGAATTAAACATTGATTTGGTAAATTCACTTGACAATCAAGAAAATTATATAGATGCTAAATCTAAAGCTTTAAACTTTGGTGTTTATTCTGCTGATATTGGTTATATGAGTTGTTTTGACCACGGTATAGAGTTTTTAAAATATACTAAAGCCATTGAAAAATTAGGAAATGACCTTGGTATTTCTGACGTTTTTGATAAGGACTTGATGGATAAAATAGAAAATAATGAAGGTAATTCTGATACTTTATTTTTAATTTCAAATCAAACATATTATGATAGCTATCAATACTTAGAAGAAAATGAAAAAGGAACTGAGCTTTCGTTGATTATTGCAGGAGGTTATATAGAGAGTTTATATATTGTAACTCACTTAGTAGATAATTATTCAGATGACAATCCAATTATTGAAAAAATAGGTGACCAAAAACTAGTTTTAGAAAATATCATTGATTTTTGTATGGCCTATATGGATGATGCCTCTGTCAATGACTTTATGAATGATTTAATGGAATTAAGTAAGGTTTTTGAAGACAATATGACTGTTGTTGAAGAGGATTCAAAAGTAAAAGATGAAGACGGTATAAGTATTTTAAGTGGTGGAGGTTATTTTAAAATGAATAAAGTAGCTTTTGAAGCCATCAAAAATAAAATTACCGAACTTAGAAATAAAATCACACAAAACTAAATATTATGAAGAGATTAATGTTATTCGGAATCGGTTTAATAGGCTTGATTGCTATTCAAGCTACATACGCCCAATCTTGCAGAAGAGTTCATAATTTTTGTACTGAAAATTTACCTGAAGAAGAACAATCTAAAGAATGGACGTTTAATAATCAATCTAAAAGTGCTACTTTTGAAAAGGGTAAAGTTTACGAAATGAGTTTTATAGCTTACAAAGACTATATATACAGAATTTCAACTTGTACAGACATTGCTGATGGAGAAAAAATAAATTTTGAAGTTTTTCATAATGAGTTGGTAAGAAAGGAAATGAATGGTACAACAAGATTGGTAAAAGAAAAAATTTCAATCTTTAATAATAAAACCGACAATTTTAAATCTTACTATAAATTTAGAACTGAAAAAACAGAGAAAATTTATGTAAAAATTAAAGTCCCTAGTTCAGGAGAAAGTCAATCAAAACAGTATAAAGACTCTGAATTTGTATGTGTAGGTGTGCTTTTACAAAATAGAAGAGGTCAAAAAGTAGGTTTTTAACATTTTTTATTGATAAATATTTAAACCGTTTTCATTTTATGGAAACGGTTTTTTTAATTTTACAACATGATAAATCAAAAACATATAAAACAAAGTTTAGAGTTAATAAAAAATGCAAAACACATTGTCATCACCTCACATAAGTCTCCAGATGGTGATAGTATTGGTAGTTCTTTGTCTTTACATCATTTTTTAAGCCGAATGAATATTAACTCAACCATCTGCCACCCAGACGAAATGCCCTATTTTTTACAATGGCTTAATGGTGCATCTCAAATTTTAAATTTTGAACAACATAAAAGTGAAATTGTTGAACATTTTAAATCGGCAGATTTGATTTTTTGTTTAGACTACAACGACCCCTCGCGAGTTGGAATGCTTGAAAAATTTTTAACAGAATCTTCAGCAAAAAAAATAATGATTGACCACCATCAAAATCCTAATACAGACTTTTTTGACATTATTTTTTCAGACCCTAACAATTCATCAACCTCTCAATTAATTTATGAATTTATAGAAGCCCTCAATAAAACGGATTTAATTGATGAAAATGTTGGTACACCTATGTATTGCGGCATAATGACAGACACTGGTTCTTTTAGATTTCCATCCACTACTGCAAAAACACATTTAATTATAGCTGAACTTATAAACAAAGGAATAAATAACTCTATTATACACGAAAAAGTGTTTGATACAAATACCATTTCTAAGTTAAAACTTACAGGATATGCTTTGTCAAAAAAACTCACATTGATAGAAAACAACACCGTGGGATATATTGCTTTAACAAAAGAGGAGTTAAATCAATTCAAATATAAAAAAGGAGACACAGAAGGGTTAGTCAATCAAATATTGTCGATTAATGGAATAAAATTAGCGTGTTTCCTTAAAGAAGAAAATGGCATTATTAAAATGTCTTTTAGAGCAAAAGGAGATACCTATGTAAACACCCTAGCACAAAAACAATTTTTTGGTGGGGGGCATATTTATGCAGCAGGTGGAAAATACGAAGGGAGTATTGAAGACGCTATTAGTAAGTTTGTAACAATTGTAGGAAATTACGTTTAAAAAACATGAAAAACCTAATTTATATATTAGCTTTGATGTTTATTTGGTCTTGTTCTCAGCCCAAGGCTGAAGTAAAAAAAGACCCAAAGTGGAGCAAAGAACAATCTATTGAAATGCAATCAACTTTTGCTGAGGAAGAGGAAGAAGAAATTGAATTATTTTTAAAACGTCATCCGGACTGGAAAATGACCAAAACAGGGACAGGATTAAGGTATTTCATCTATCAAAAATCAGAATATAACGATACGGCACGTGTTGGTGACATAGTTATAGTTGATTTTAACGTTTCTTTACTAGACGGTACCCTATGTTACTCCTCTGATGAAAAAGGTGCTGAAAATTTTATGATTGAAAGAACAGATATTGAAAGTGGATTACATGAAGCTATGAAATTAATGTGTACTGGAGATAAAGCAAAATTTATCCTACCCAGCCATTTAGCACATAGATTAATTGGTGATTTAGAAAAAATTCCGCCATTGACCTCTGTAATTTACGATATTCACTTAAAAGAAATTAAACATCATGACTAATCATTTTATAAATTTATTTGTTGCGGTAATTATACTATCGTCTTGCACCTTAGAGGGAGTTAAAACAAAAGACAAACCTCAAAATATTGACACTACAACCGCCTATAACACACAAATGATTAAAGCAGATACCTTACTCATTAAACCTGACACGCTTAATGACGGTAAACCTAACAGTATGGTTTGGAACGGCGACAAAGGACTAAGAATTGAATGGGATAAAAAAACTAATGCCCCTCAATTAAAATATGGAGATGTTATCATGGTAAATTACACTGCAAGAGTAGCAAGAGGTGAAGTTTACGACAGTAATGCAGAAATAGGGCATCCTATACCCTTAAAAATAGGTATTGGACAATTGATAGAAGGATGGGAGAAAGGTTTGCTTCAAATGCACCCAGGCGATAAAGGAAGAATAATGATTCCATCAAAACTAGCTTATGGAGAAAATGGGCTTGGAAATATTGTTCCTGTAAATGCCGATATTATTGTAGAGATTGAAATTATAGAGCGCATAACGCCTATCATATTGAGCGATGGTGTAAAACTTTATAAATATGAAACAGTAGATGAAGGAGAATATCCTATCAAAAATCAAGAAATTACTTTTGATTACTTTGCTTTTAGAAGTAATAATAAACCTGGACTATACGACAATTCATACGAAAAAGGAAAACCTTATACTTTTAGATTTAAAAATGATAATTTGATAGACGGCTTACATATAGGGTTTGCCAAACTTAAAGCAGGTGAAAAAGCTTTTATTGATATTCCAACTAATGTAGCCTACGGACAAAGCGGCATTGTTGATTTGGTTCCAAAAAATACCAATATTGTTTATGATGTAAGAGTAGAATCTATTAAATAAAATAAAATGACATCAAATTGTAGCACAGATAAGAAAAACGAAAATTTAGACTTAAAAACGCATTGGGAATTAGTTTACTTAAACAAACCAAACGAACAATTAGGCTGGTATGAAACAGATTTAACACCCACATTAAAACTTTTAGAAAAAACTCAATTACCAAAGTCAGCAAGTATATTAAATATTGGTGCGGGTAACACAACATTTATTGATGAATTACTCAAACTAAAATATCATCAAATTATAGCTACTGATATTAGTGAAACCGCCCTAACCAAACTTAACAGACGTTTAAATTCAAAAGATGTAACTTACATTACTGATGATTTAACAAAACCTACCAAACTTATAAATCTTTCGCCAATTGATTTATGGATAGACCGTGCAGTTTTGCATTTTTTCACCACAAATAAGCAACAAAATACATACTTTGAACTTCTTAAATCAAAGGTTAAAAAACAAGGATTTGTTATTTTAGCACAATTTAATTTACAAGGCGCTGAAAAATGTTCTGGTTTGCCTGTTAAAAGATATGATGCTAAGTTGCTCAAAGAGAAATTAGGTAGTGATTTTAAACTCATAGATAGTTTTGATTATAACTATATTATGCCTTCTGGAAACAAAAGACCATATATTTATACTTTGTTTAAAAGAGTAAATTAGGTTGAAGTTTTTTCTTGTAACTAGTGCCCAAAATGTAGTTCAACGAAACTAAGTCGTATTATTTTGTTAATTATTTCTTAAAAAATAGCTGTAAAGCTATTTTTTGTGACAATTATCACGTTGCAAACTCTTTTGTAAAGATAGATTTGCAAAAAAAATCAGAAAATGGAAGACATGATATTATACGATAGATTGCAATTTGCTTTTACTATTACATTTCATTACATATTTCCACAGTTAACCATGGGGCTATCATTATTGATTGTTTATTTTAAATGGAAATATCTTAAAACCCAAACAGAGAAGTACAATAAAGCTGCAAAATTTTTAATGAAGATTTTTGCCGTTAACTTTACTATGGGGGTTGTAACTGGCATCCCAATGGAGTTTCAGTTCGGTACTAACTGGGCTAAGTTTTCAGAATTAACTGGTAATATTATAGGGCAAACACTCGCTATGGAAGGTCTTTTTTCATTTTTTTTGGAGTCATCATTTTTGGCTTTATTTATTTTTGGAGAAAAGTTGATGGGGCAAAAATTACATTTTCTCACAGGCTTTCTTGTCTTTTTAGGTTCTTGGGCGAGCGGTCTTTTAATTCTTGCTACAAATGCTTGGATGCAACACCCTGTTGGGTATGAAATTTTAGAAAACGGAAAGTTTGTATTAAATCATTTTGGAGAGTTATTTTCAAACCCATGGCTTATACCTGCTTTTTTACACAATCAAATGGCATCTTTAGTTACCTCATCATTTCTCATTATTAGTATTGGTGCATTTTACATTTTAAGTAAAAAAAATATTGAATACGGAAAACTGTTTTTAAAAACAGGTATTGTATTTGGATTAACTTCTAGTTTTTTAGTCGCTTTTCCTACAGGAGATTGGAATGCTAAAAATGTAGCAAAATATCAACCTGCTTCTTTTGCAGCTATGGAAGGTATTTTTGAAACTGAACATGGCGGAGCTGAAATTGTATTAGTTGGTCAACCAAATATGTTAGAAAAGAAACTTGACAATAAATTATCTATACCTAATGTTTTAAGTATTTTAACATATCAGAGTTGGAATAAACAAATCCCAGGAATGGATCAGTTTACAGAAGATGAACTCCCTACAAATATTCCTGGGTTATATTATTCATACCATATTATGGTAGGGTTAGGAACAATTTTTATTGGTTTGATGGTATTAGCTGCTTTTTTGTGGTGGAGAAAAAAATTATTTGAATATAGACCCTTACTTTGGGCTTTAATGTTTGCTGTTCCTTTTCCTTTTATAGCTAATCTAACAGGCTGGTATGTTGCCGAATTAGGGAGACAACCATACCTAGTTTACGGATTACTAAAAACAGTAGATGGAATATCACCAACAGTATCATCTGGTAATTCTTTATTTACTTTACTTGGATTTGTAGGTTTATACATTTTATTAGGATTATTATTTTTATTATTAGTTGGTAAAATTATTAATGAAGGACCAACAAAAAAACATTAGTTATGGAAATTTTATGGTATATTATTATTGCAATTATTTTAGCTATTTTCTTTATTTTAGATGGTTATGATTTTGGTGTTGGTATTATACACCTGTTTTTTGCGAAAAAAGAAAAAGATAAACTTGTCATTGCAAAATCAGCAGGATTATTCTGGGATTCAAATGAAGTATGGTTAGTTGCAGGTGGGGGGCTATTATTTATGGCTTTCCCTACATTTTACGCTTCAGTATTTAGTGGTTTTTATCTCCCTTTAATTTTGGTGCTTTGGCTAATAGTTTTTAGAGCAATTGGTTTAGAATTTAGAAACCAGATTAATTTTCAAATGTGGAAAGACTTTTGGGATAAAGCTTTTGGTGTATCAAGTTTATTATTAGCACTCTTTTTTGGAATAGCTTTGGGTAACGTTGTTAGAGGAGTAAATTTAGGTGGTGTAATTAATGGAGAATCAACTTATGAGTCACATTATTTTTTCTTGCCACTATGGGACAGCAGTTTTAGTCCTTTAAGTGATACACCTGGCGTTATTGATTGGTTTACCATTATTATTGGATTAATCGCCGTAATTGTAATGGGAATACACGGAGCAAATTGGATCATTCTAAAAACTAATTCTTCTATTAATCAACAATTAAAAAAAGTTATTTTTAAATTAAACATAGCTTTAATTATATTGACTATTTTCTCATTAGCCATTTGGCTAAAAATTAAACCTCAGGCCTTAGATAATTTTCTTGATAATCCCTATTTAGTTATTTTTCCTATAATATTTTTTACGGGATTAATTGGCTCATTATTTATTAAAAAGTTTAAAAGTGAACGTACTGGATTCTTTCTGTCTTCTGCGGTTATCTTAGGGGGGATTACTTCTTCTTTAGCATCTTTATTTCCAGTTATTTTACCCTCTACTAATAAAATTAACGAATCTCTTACTATATATAACACAAGTTCAACAGAATATGGCTTGGAAACTGCTTTTATTTGGGTAATTTTTGGCCTAATTTTAGTAATTATTTATGTTATATTTCAATTAAGAATAAACTCTGGTAAAATAGATGATTTTGAATATGGACACTAATTAAAATGTCAAAATTATGACACCTTCTTTGTTAGCTTTATTAAGTATTTTTTTCGGCATTATTAGTGCTAATGTTTTTGCCTTAATAAAACCAAAATACTCTTTTAATTTAATAGGGAATACTATTGTAGGCGTCTTTGGTTCTATTTTTTTTGTAAAAACTTTTGGTAGGTTAGGTTTTAGTATTTCTTCAATAGTGAACAGTGATAAAGGAGGGTTACTATTTGGAATTAATATTACTATTTCAATTATTGGTGCGATAATATTTTTAATACTACTAAAAAAAATAACAAAAAGTACTTCTCAAATAAAATTATAGCTCTATTTATTGATAAAGTAGAATTTTTCAGCAAAAGTAAGTACTAAATTGATATCAATTTTAAATCTATATTTTGACCGTAAAAACGCTTGGCAGAGGTAATAAAGCTTGGTGTTAAATCTGAAACAAAAAATAAATCATCTTTTATTTTTTGATTTGATATTAAATTTTCTTTTTCTAATATCCTTTTAAGTTTTAAAGCCAACAGGTCGGTAGAATCAAATAACCTTACTTTGCCATTGTAAAAACTATCTATTTCATCTTTAATCAGTACATAATGTGTGCATCCTAAAATTAGAGCATCTATGTTTTGTAAATTAGGGTGGTTTAAATAATTTTCAATAACAGTTTTACTGATTTTATCGTGGCTAAACCCTTCTTCAATCATTGGTGCCAATAAAGGCGTTGCTAAAACTTTTATTTTAATGTTAGAATTTCTACGCTCCATCTTTTCTTGATACACTCCTGATTCTACCGTAGTTTTAGTTGCAATTAGCCCTACCGTTTTGAGTGTGTCATCTTTGACAATGGCTTCAATGATAGGGTCAATCACATTTATAATTGGAACACTACCTTTATGCTTGTCTCTTAAAAAATTGTAAGATGTTGCTGATGCGGTGTTACAAGCTATTACAATTGACTTGCAGTTTTGTTGTGTCAATAAAAACTCACTAATGTTTTGAACATAGGAATGAATTAACTTTGGCGACTTATCTCCATATGGTAAGTTGGCTGTATCTCCAAAATAAATGATTTGTTCATTTGGTAAAATTTTAGAAATAGCTTTTGCTACGGTTAATCCACCAATGCCCGAATCAAATATGCCAATAGGTTGTGTATTCATTGCGATAAAGGTACAAAAAAACACACAGGTTTTACTAAAAAACACTTAAAGTCAATGATGAAAAAGGGAAATACTTCAACCTTTTTGGTTAAACAGTAACTATTTCATTTAAAGAAACATTAGCCTAAAAAACACGCCCTATTTCGTTGCTTACACCTTAAAGTAACTTATACAGTTTAGTTTATTTAAGGTATAAATAGTACTTGTTTAGTTGTTTCCTGATGTTCTTGCGTTTTCAAGTTTTTTTAATTCTACTCTAATTTCATCAGTTAAATCTAACCCTCCGTTTACATACATTAAGGTAGATTTTTCAAACACATAATTTAATTTGTGTTTTTCAGCAACAATTTTAATTGCTTTTTGTACATTATCTTCAATTGGTTTCATAAAGCTTTCAACCATTCTTTGATATTCTGTTTGAAAATCTTGCTGACGGTATTGAATTTTTTGCCCTAACAACTGAATATCTTCTTCCATTATTTTCAATCTTAAAGCGCTTAAAGTATCTTTAGCTCTATCATATTTAATAAGCATATCATTATACTCTGTTTCTAACTCTTGAAGCTCCTGTGTCATTTCAGCTTCTGCCGCTTCTAACCTTTTTTGAGCGGCTAAAATACTTGGTAAGCTATCTGTTACTTTTTGGTAATCAAAGTGAGCAAATTTTAAATTATTTTGTGCGTTAGCAGTAAATAATCCTACACTAAAAATTGTAATTGCTATTAATAATATTTTCTTCATTTTTGTTTTTTTATTCTGGTTATAATTTATATTAGACAAAATGCGTGCCCAAATTTATTTCTTTTTTACGGTAATTCCCATTTTTCTGAGAACTAAATCACTAATATTATATTTTGGGTCTGCAAATAATAGGTTTGATTGATTAGCTTTATCAAACACAAAGGCATATTTTTTTTCTTTTGCAACGTCTTGAATGGCTTGAAAAATTCTGTCTTGAATAGGTTGAATTAGCTCAGTTCTTTTATTAAATAATTCTCCTCCCACTCCAAAATATCTACTTTGTAAAGCAATGGCTGCAGCTTCTAGATCTGCAATCTCTTTTTCTCTTTGTCTTTTAATTTCTTCAGGTAATAAAATAGCTTCTGCCTGAAATTCTTGTCGGCGTTTTTCTACTTTTTTAAATTTTGCCTCTACTTCATTTTGCCATTCTATAGAAAGTCGGTCTAATTCAGCTTGAGCTGTTTTATATTCAGGAATGTTATCTAAAATGTATTGAGAATCAACATAACAATATCTTTGTGCATGCACTGATGTTGCCATTCCTATTAATGCAACTAAAATAAAAAATATTCTTTTCATAAGTATTAAATCTTTATTGATAACGACTAAAAGTTGAAAAAATTATAAATCTCCAAGTGTCATCCCTATAATTGGGAAAAAACCAAATGTATAACCTTTACTGTTTATTTCGCTATTGATTTGTGCGGCTCCTACCCCATCAATATTTATTGGATCAAATCCCCAAGCAAAATCTACACCCAGCATACCAAACATTGGTAAAAACACTCTTACTCCTGCACCTGCTGCTCTTTTAACATTAAAGGGGTCAAATTGATCAAATCTATTATACACATTACCTGCTTCTACAAAAGCCAAACCATAAATTGTAGCATTTGGATTTAGTGATAATGGATAACGTAATTCTACCGAATATTTGGCAATTAAAGCACTACCATTTAATGGCGACAATCCATTGGTTACGTTATAACCTCTTAAAGTAATTAACTCACGACCATCAAATCTAACATTACCATTTAAACCATTACCACCTAAATAAAAACGCTGAAAAGGTGTATTTCCTTTACTAGCAGAATATCCTCCCATAAACCCGTAGCCAAATTTAGGCACTAACACCAGTTTTTTATTTTTACTAATTGGCATATACCATACACCTGTAAATTTAACCTTGTAATACTCTGCATATTTATACTTTTCTTGGTCAGACATTCCAGAATAATCATCTATACCATCAAACAATGAGTACGGTAAAGTCCCTTTTAAAGTTAGTGTAAAATTAGACCCTCCTCTTGGATAAATAGGAGTGTCAACAGAATTACGTGATAGCACATATTTTAATGATATGTCATTTGAATAGCCATTTTCAAACACAAATGCCTCATAATTTTTTAGGTCATAATAAGTGTAACTTAATTCTGTATAAATAGAGAAATAATCATCTGGCCATTTTAAACGTTTGCCTAAACCAACTCCTACCGTAGTTAATGATGCGTGAAATCTATTTGGATCTGTTTTTTCCAACCCATTTGAAATTAATGAGTGATTTAAAAATGTGGTAAATGAGGTTGGTTTTTTTCCTCCCAACCAAGGCTCTGTAAATGATAAGTTGTAAGATTGAAAACCTCTACCAAAAGTTTGCCCTCTAATAGACAGCCTTTGTCCGTCTCCTGATGGTAATGGTTGCCAAGCCTCTTTTTTAAAGAAGTTTTTGGTGGAAAAATTGGTAAAAGTCAATCCCAAAGTACCAATAAGTCTTCCTCCACCATAGCCTCCTGATAATTCTATTTGGTCTGACGATTTCTCTACCACAGTGTATTCAATATCAACTGTTCCGTCTGCGGGATTTGGAATCGGATTAATTTGAAATTGTTCATTATCAAAATACCCCAATTGCGACAACTCTCTTTGTGTTCTAATGATATCTGCTCTACTAAACAAATCGCCTGGCTTTGTTCTAATTTCTCGTCTAATAACATAATCATTAGTTTTGGTGTTTCCATAAATTCTCACCTCTCCTATACGTGCTTCTTTACCCTCATTTATTCTAATTTCGTAATTGATATAATTATTAGAATCAATGTTTGCCTCAACGGCTTGAAGATTAAAAAACAAATATCCTCTATCCATATACAATGACGTGATGTCTCTTCCGTCAGGACTCATAAATAATCGTTGGTCTAATAGGGACTGATTAAATACTTCTCCTTTTTTAATGCCTAAAAGGGTGTCTAACTGACCTGTAGTGTATTTTGTATTTCCTACCCAGGTAAAATCACCAAAATAATACTTGTCTCCTTTGTCCACATATATATCTATACCCAAATGTTTATCATCAATTTTGTAAACTGAATCTCTTAAAATTTTAGCATCAATTAATCCTATTTCATTAAACTTAGCTATCAAATTAGTCCTGTCTCTTTCGTAGGCTGTTCTATTAAATTTAGATCTTGAAAAAATTCTTAATATCCCTTTTTGTTTGGTATCCTTCATACTTCTTCTTAATCCGCCGTCTGAAAAACCAATTTTGGTTAACTTACGCTTAAATGTTGAGTTAATATGGCTTACGTCAATATCTTCATTTCCATAAACATTAATGTGTTTTATTTTAATTCTGTTGCCTTTATCAATAATAATGTTGTAAATTATAGAATTTGTAGCGGATGTATCTGGAATTGATACAATATCTACATTAGTATAAAGGAATCCTTTTTCTTGAAAAAATCCTCTCACTAAATTTTTTGTATTTTCTTCTAACGATTCTGTAATAGTTTTACCTGCGTAAAGGTTAAGAATATCTCTTAAATCATCTTGCTCTCCTGTTCTAATTTTTTTTGTTGAATCTGCACTTGTAAATTTATATTTTGACAATTTTGGTCTGCCTTTAAGGTTTATAGATAGAAAAATCTCATCTCCCACAACCTTGTCGGCTACAATTTCTACATCTGAAAATAAACCTTGGTCCCATAGGGCGTTAATGGCATTAGATATATCATCTCCGGGTACGGTTATTTCTTTACCTGGTGTTAAACCCGATATTAGTCTAATGGCATTATTATCGTATTGAGGAACACCATTAATTTTTGTAGCTGCTATAATGTATTTTTTGGGACGTAAATAATCAATATTATTCCCCCCAATTGTAGTTTGACCTATAGATTGCGTTGCACACAACACAAATAAAAACCCTAATATATATTTAATTTTTTTCATTCTTACTTAATTTGTTCGCTTATCATTCCAAACCTTCTCTCTCTTTCTTGATAGTCTCTAATGGCTTTAAAAAAATCTTCTTTTTTAAAATCAGGCCAAAGTTTATCGGTAAAGTACAGTTCGCTATACGCTATTTGCCAAAGTAAAAAGTTACTTATTCTGAACTCTCCACTTGTTCTTATCAATAATTCGGGGTCGGGTATATTAGCTGTGTAAAGGCTATCGCTAATTAATTTATCATTAATTTCATCTATTGATAGCTGATTACCTTTTACTTTTTTAGCTATAGATTGAAACGCTGAAACAAGTTCTGTTCTTCCGCTATAATTGAGTGCTAAAATTAAAGTTATTCCTGTATTATTAGTTGTTTTGGCTGTGGCCTTTTTTAATTCCAACCCACAATTATTGGGTAAATGGTCAATATCACCAATGGTTTTAACAACTACATTGTTTTTATCAAGTTCAGCAACTTCTTTTGTAATGGTTTCTACCAATAAAGTCATTAAGCCCTCTACTTCATCTTTTGGTCTGTTCCAATTTTCGGTTGAAAAAGCATAAAGGGTTAGGTATTTTACACCACATTCTGTAGCAGCTTTTAAAACCTCTCTTACAGACTCTACGCCCATTGCGTGCCCATACAATCGCTTTTGCCCTTTTTGCTTTGCCCAGCGCCCATTACCATCCATTATAACGGCTACGTGTTGCGGAATATTATCTTTATTTAATTGATGTATTAAACTCATTTTTTTAACAAGCTACAAATTTGTAAAGATTTTTTGGTATGACCATAAAAAACAAACGTTAATTATTGAATTTGATTGTATTATTAACAAAGTTTAAGAATGAATTTTTTTTGTAAGTTTTATAATATGACTACTTTTTAACCAAAGTCTATTACTTTTGTATCGTAAATGATATTTTTATGAAAGCACCAGTAGCCAAAAAGATACCACACGTATTTATTGAACATCAATACAAAAGAATTGACAATTATTATTGGTTGAGAAATAAGGAAAATAAAGAGGTTTTAGCGTATATAAATTCTGAAAATGAATATTTAAAACACACACTTAAACATACTGAGCCTTTTCAAGAAGAGTTGTATAAGGAAATGAGGGCAAGAATCAAAGAAGATGACGATTCTGTACCTTACTTTAAAAACGGATACTGGTACTATCACCGTTACGAAAAAGGGAATGAACACCCTATTTATTGCAGAAAAAAGGACAGTTTAAATAATAAAGAAGAAATTTTTTTAAACGAAAATGAATTGGCAAGCGATTTTGATTATTACGAGATAGTTTCTTTTTCGGTAAGTCCTAATAATAAAGTTTTGGCGTTTTGTGAGGATATTACAGGCAGACGGCTTTACAGAATTAGGTTTTTAAATATTGAAACAAGAACGTTTTACAGAGACAGTATTGAACATACCTCTAACGACTTGGCTTGGAAAAATAATCAAACTATTTTTTATACTTTAAAAGATAGAAAAACATTAAGACCATTTCAGGTTAAAAGTCACATTTTAAACACACCTGCCGATAATGACGAAATTGTTTACACTGAAAAAGACGACACTTTTATTACTGGGGTTTCAAAGGATAAATTAAATAAATACATTTACATTGGTTGTTGGTCAACTTTATCTACTGAATATAGATTGTTGGATATTAAAAAAGGAACTGACTTTGAAATTTTTCGCAAAAGAGAGGAAAAACTAGAGTATTATGTTGAAACCTCACACAATGGCTTTTATATTAAACATAATGCAGACGGTGACAACTTTTCTGTATCGTGGTGTGCATTTAACCAATGCCATAAAAAATATTGGGAAACCGTTATTGAACACAAAAACGATATACTAATTGAAGATTTTGAATTGTTCGAAAATCATTTGGTTGTTCAAGAAAAACAAAACGGATTGACGCAATTAAGGGTACTAAACTACGCAGAACAGTCTGTTAAAGTGATTCCACCAAAAGAAGATACTTACACTTTACACATTGGAACAAATCCTAACTATTTTACACAAATATTAAGAATTGGGTATTCATCTATGACTACCCCAAGCTCTGTGATTGATATTGATTTGAATACTTTTAAAGAATATTTAAAAAAACAAGCTGAAGTTTTAGGTAATTTCAAGGCAAACGATTATCAATCGGAACGTATTTGGACAACGGCTTATGACGGCGAAAAGATTCCTATGTCTTTGGTGTACAAAAAAGATATGTTTAAAAAAGATGGTACTAATCCTATATTAGTATATGGCTACGGTTCTTACGGACATACCATTGACCCCTATTTTAGTTCGGTAAGGTTATCTTTGTTAGATAGAGGATTTGTATTTGTTATTTGTCATATTAGAGGAAGTGAATATTTAGGAAGACAGTGGTACGAAAACGGTAAATTTTTAAAGAAAAAAAATACTTTTACAGATTTTATTAGCTGTACTCAACATTTAATTTATCATAATTACTGTAGTAAAGACAAAGTTTTTGCAATGGGTGGAAGCGCTGGTGGATTACTAATGGGTGCTATTGTAAATTTACACCCTAACTTATATAAAGGTATTGTTTCAAACGTTCCGTTTGTTGACGTAGTTACTACTATGATGGATGAATCTATACCGCTTACAACCGGCGAATATGATGAATGGGGAAATCCTAATGATGAAACTTACTATTTTTATATGCTCTCTTACTCACCTTACGATAATATTGAGCCTAAAGCATACCCAAATATGCTAATTACCTCAGGTTTACACGATTCGCAAGTGCAGTTTTGGGAACCAACAAAGTATGTAGCAAAGCTACGTGCATTAAAAACGGATGATAACCTATTGCTTTTACACACCAATACTGATGCCGGACACGGTGGTAGCTCAGGTAGATTTGAACATTTAAAAGAAATTGCTTTAGAATACGCTTTTATTTTAGACTTAATAGATTAAACAACATTAATAATGTAGCACAAACGCATACTTTGTCTGTTTTATTTTTACTCCCCTTAAATTCGTTTTTAATACCAATTTAATTTCAAAATGATTTATATAGGTTTTTTGTTGTTAAACAGGTATAAGTGCTACAAATCTTTAAAATTAATTAAAGCAGTGAATAAAGAAATTTTTGTACCGTTTAAGCTCGTCCAAATGGGTCTTACTATTCCGTTGTAAACAGAAATATTGATGTAGTCGCCAAAAAATACATTTTTGTTGGGTTTAAATGATGTTTCGCTAATTTTAAAATCTTTAAATGTTTCTGCACCATCTGTTGACACCGATAAGTACACATCTGTTTGGGTATCATTATGGTTTCTACGGTCGTAATAAACAACATAAACATAACCTGTAGTTTGGTCTATGGTCATCCAACTTAAAAACTGATGATGCTTAGAGTCATCTTGATTTACCTTAATAGCTTTATGCCAAGTTTTTCCTCCATCTGTAGATTTTTTAATCCAAATATCTGTATTATCCTCTCCATTACGTTGGTCGCCCCAATTCACATAAATTGTTCCTCTGTGTTTAGAGTTTGATATATCGCAAGCTGTAACAGGCAGTCCATTACATCTGTATATTCCTGGTATATCTAACACCCACCCCATTTTTTGACTTGCTATTTCAATCTCTTCATCAAGCCATGTTTTTCCCTCGTCTAATGAATAGTTAAACCAAATTTTATTATCTCTTGCCCAAGCCACATAAATTTCGCCATTTGGTCCAACGGTAGGCACGGCTCCCTCTGCTGTTAAGTCATTGTCTTTACAGTCTCCTTTGTGTTTAGAAATAATTTCAGGTTCAGACCAAGTCATTCCGTTATCGGTACTTTTAGAAAAAAGTATGACTGAAAAATGGTTTGGGTTATCAGAGTTATAAACGTCAAACTGTGTCCACGTCATATAAATATGATTGTTTGTAGGGTTTAATGCTACCCATTGTTTATCGTGAAATTTTCCATTAGCTATGGTATGTCCTTCTCTAACAAATCTACCTTTAATAGTTTTTGAACGTTCACAAACCATTCCCCCCACAAGCCTTTCTCCTTTAACTTTTGACAAATGAAAATAGTAGTAATACCCCTTATTGTCAATAAGCATACAAGGGTCACCATTTACACCGTTTTTTCGCGACTTTATGGATTTTGATTTCCAAGTTTCACCACCATCTACAGAATAGTAATAATCGTTCATTACCGAGCCTGCTATAACCTCATTAGGGTTGTTTGGGTTAATGTAAATTGAGGGTTCAACCTGCGAATAAAAATAAGTGGCACGCTTAGGCTTTGTAAGTATTACATTTTTAAACTGACCAAAAGTGAGGGTTGTTAATAATATACAGCCTAAAAGTAAAATTTTATTCATTTGATAACTATTTTAAAATGCGTATCCTATCCCTATATTCAATCTTGGCATAAACGGACGACTTAATGTGGATACAAAGGTTGTAGGTAGATTAGACAATTCGGCATCATATTGCGTTTTTGGGGTAAATATCCAACGTTCTCCTGCGTACATATATGGGTTGTAAATTGGAACAGCTAAATCTAATCTGATTAAAAAGAAATCAAAATCAATTCTTAATCCAAAGCCTCCACCAATGGCAACTTGATTGATAAAAGTTGAAAAGCCAAATACACCCAAATCATCTGCTGTTGTTGTGGTATCGTCTTTTAATTTCCAAATGTTACCGGCATCAATAAACCAAGCCGCTTTTAACACATCAGAAAATTGAAATCTGTATTCAAAATTAAACTCAATTTTAATGTCTGATATTTGTGTCGTTGTGGCGGTTGTATCTCTCCAAGTTTGCATACCGCCCGGTGCCATTGTTCTTGCCGTCCACGCTCTAATGTCATTTGAACCACCAGCAAAAAAACTCTCCTCATAAGGTAAAGATGGAAAATTGCCAAAGGCATAACCCACTCCTGTAAAAAATCTTAATGCAATGGACTTGTCGCTTTTAAACTTGTTGTAATACCTAAAATCATTTTCTAAAGCAATAAATTCAGTAAAAGGAACACCAAAAATTCTCTTTTGATTGGTAATTGGGTCAATGTTATTTTTTCCTGCATTTAGTAAATCAAGCACAAGACCAGACATGGTATATTTAGCCACGTTTAAAATATAATTTCTTTTACCTTTTTCTAATTGAACCCTTTGAGTATTTACAGTAAACGTATATTTGAATTTATTAGAAAAGTGATTGGCATAAGAGTTTTTAAGAAAAGGGTCGTTTAATTCATCTAATTTTTGTTCAAAAAATGCTGTTTTATCTAATTTAACAAAATTAAAACTCTGCCAATTTATTTGATGAATTTTTGATTTTCCTTCATTAAACTTCCATGAATAATTGACCTCTGTTATTTGCCTTGAAAACTCTTGTCTTTTTTGAAAATTATAGGCGGCATCTATAATGGTTGTTGGGTACAATCTTTTGGATAGTGTGACTTGAACACACGGTGGTAAAGGCACTATTTTAGGAAACTCTATACTGATTTTAGGATTTATTTCATAAGTATTTAAAATTCGTTGTTGAGATAAAACACTACCTTCATCAACTGACTGGTCAAATATAATAGGTTGAGATTCTAAACCTCCTACTAAACTAAACTTAAATTTTTCCGCACCTCTAAACAGGTTTTTATTCACATAATTAATAGATGCAGACACTCCTAAAAAACCATTTGAATTTGTTGCTCTTGGCTCAGTAGAAAAAATTTGCTTTTTGTTTGGCGTTAAATGATAAGATACTACTACATATCTTGAATTAGGGTTTTCAGGGTCTAACTCTACATTTGGTGTAATAGAACCAAACACATCTAACCCTAACATATACCTAAAAGAACGCTCCACGTAGTACTCTTTATACCAACCATTGTCGTTGTTTTTATACCCGTTTACAAAGGGTTCTAAAAAATTTTGCCTTTCTAATAAAAAATAATCAATTGGCATTTCTTCATTATATATAAAAACGCCTCTATTCATAACAATGGTATCAACTACTCCTTTTAAATTACAAGCATATCTAACACCATGTTTATGGTCTTTAAAATACATTGTATCTATAAACACCATTGTATCTAACAATGGATAATTATCATGCGAATACTCTAACCCTAAATCTTTTAATCTTTTTTTATAAGTTTCAAAATCATTAAAAGACAAAGAGTCTGCGTTATGAATGTAATACGTTACACTTTTAACCTTGTATGATTTATGAGGTAATTCTTTTATTTTCTCTGGGTCATTTGGGTCTTGGACAATTCTTGGTTTTACTTTGATATAAACATCAGCTATATGGTCTTTTTTAGTAGTATCAGCAATAAAATAAATATAATTTTTGTTCAAATCAAAGTAGCCGTTATCTCTTAAATATTTAGAAAAGTTTTCTCTTTCCAAATCTAACTTATCCGCATCAAATAAATCTCCTGTATGCAAATCTGTCCCTTTTTTTCTAACAAATCTTTTATAATTTGAAGCCAATTTTGAACCCGGTGGAATTGTATCAAAATAAATATGACCAATATAATAGGGTTTACCTGTAAAAATGGTGTATCTACTCTGCGATATTCTTTTTTTATCATTGTTAATAATAGTATCCTTTACCCAACAGTCGTAAAACCCTTTTTTTCTTAAATATATTTCAAGTTGTTCAGTGGATTTTGATACTAATAAAGAATCTTGTAACACCGGTGGCTCACCAATTTTATTTACCACCCAAAAACGCCACCCCATTTTTAAACGCTTTTTTAAAACTTTTTTTTGTACAAAGAAGTCTTTTCCTTTGGCGAGTGCTTTGTCATTTCTTTTTTTATTAATTCTATCTTCTCTGGCTTTACGTTTTTGATTTTTAGCGTTTGTTTTTCTTTTTTTTCTGTCAATTTGTTTATTCATTTTTGTAGAGTCTATTGCATTATAAAATGCTAACTTCAACCTCATATTGGGTTGAGGTCTCAATATTTGATATAAATCTCCCAAATAAACCAAATCATCAGATGCTGAATAAACAGGTACGCTATCGTTTTCGTAAGTTACAAAATGAATAGTCTTTTTATTATGATGCCAAGGCAATGATTTTGTCTTTACTTTATAAAGATACTTTCCTTCAGGCACATACCTTACTTGTTTACAAGAAAATGTAATTGTAATAAGAACGGTAAAAAAAAGTAGGTATTTTAGTGCTTTTAAATTCATTAAATAAATCTATCTTTACAAAAATAATCAGATTAATATAGTTTAAGCTATGTCTTTGACAAAAAATGAAATAAAATTTATAAAATCTTTACATTTAAAAAAAAATAGAACAGAACATCAACTATTTATTGTTGAAGGTGAAAAGTTAGTCAATGAGTTAATCGTACAAGATAAATTTAACATTCAAAACCTTTATATTACACCTGCTTACTCTACTGATGATATACCTAACAACCTTAATTTTACCTTAATTAATGACAAAGACCTAGATAGAATTTCGGCGTTTAAAACCCCTAATAAAGTTTTGGCTATTGTAAAACAACCTAACCAAACAGATATCAATTACAATGAAAAAAACCTGATTCTTTTTTTAGATGACATTAAAGACCCCGGTAATTTAGGTACAATTATTAGAACTGCCGATTGGTTTGGAATTACTCAAATTATAGCAAGCAAAAACACCGTTGAATTATTTAACCCCAAGGTTATTCAAGCGTCAATGGGGGCTATTTACAGAATTAATTATTTTGTTAAAGATTTATTAGAGGAGTTAACCCTGTTTAAACAAAACAACTTTTCTATTATGGGTGCGGTAATTGACGGAGAGGATATTTACAATACTTCAATGCCTGAAAAAAACGTTCTAATTATGGGAAGTGAATCTCACGGTCTTTCTAAAGAACTACTTGCAGAAATAACACACAAAGTTAGCATACCTAAGTTTGGTAAAACAGAATCATTGAACGTTGCTATTGCTACGGGGGTATTACTATCCGAATACAAAAAAGATAAGTTTACCCCTCAAAAGTTATAGAAAACCACCAAACTTTTGTTCTTAAATCAGTTATAGGACCATTAAAAAATGTACCATCATAAACGTTAACGTCTCTTAATCCGTTAGATAACTTTATTTCAATAGCAAATTTAAAGTATTCCATATAAAAATCAAACCCTCCACCAAACTGATAGGAATAATCGTGCTGTTTCATTTTCATTATTGGGTTTGATAGGTCAGGAGATACTTTAGACTGCGTGGCCAAATCTAAACTATATTGTAATCCTGATAAAAAATAAGCCGCAAAGTTTCCAATTCTTTTTGTTTTTAACTTTAACATTAAGGGAAAATCCAAGGTAGTGGACTCCAAACGCGATTCCCTAAAAAGGAGTCTTGGTTCGTTTTCAATGTCTTTAAAATAATCAGGATTTTTATAACTGTAGGTAAATAGCCTTTCTTGAAACGATAAAGACGGTATAAATCTAATGTGAATCACTTGGTTAATATTCCAACTTGATACAATACCAAGGTTAAACCCTGGTTGCCTTTTAATGTCAATCCCCACCACAGTATCAACTTTTGAACTGTCAAGATTAAAACGGTAATTGAAATCAGAAGTGTTGATACCTAGTGCAAAACCAAAATGAAACTTTTTTCGGTCAAATGTTGGATAGTTTTTACCTACTTGAGCAAAAGTGGTCAAGCTAAATAAAACAAACACTATATTTAAAACAATACGTTTCATCACTTATATTAGAATGGCGAAAATAGTGAAACGTTACAAAATAAAGATTATTTTAAAGAAGTATTTTTATACACCACAAAGCTTTGTGTATACTTAACTGCTTATGTTAATAATTTATTTAGAACAATTTATTTTTGTATTGTGGTATTTATTATATTTACACTTTTAATTTATTTTAATGGATAAAGAAGAGTTACAAGAAAAAGTCAAAGAATTATTTAGTAATTATTTGGAGAATAACAACCATAGAAAAACCCCCGAAAGATTTGCTATATTACAAGAGATTTACGACAACAAAGGACACTTTGACATTGAGGAGCTATACGTTAAAATGAAAGAAAAAAAGTATAGGGTAAGCAGAGCCACTCTTTATAACACCATAGACTTATTAATGAATTGTAACTTAGTTAGAAAACATCAATTGGGCAACACCTCTCAATATGAAAAATCTTACGGTTACCGACAACACGACCATATTATTGTAACAAATACTGATGAAGTTATAGAATTTTGTGACCCCAGAATTGAAAAAATAAAGGCAACCATTGAAGAATTATTTAACCTAAAAATACACCACCATTCACTATACTTTTATGGTGAACGAATAAACGTAGATAATGAGTCTAAAAATAAAAAGTAAAACTTTTGATAATTACTCAATCATCACCTTATCTGGCAAAGGATTGTCTGAGGAGGATTTTAGTCCCTTGTTTCAAACGGCAAATAACTTAATTGAATCTAATTCGCCAAACCTTATTTTGGACTTACAAGCTTTGACATTAATTAATAGTTTGGGGTTAAATACACTTATTAAATTGTTTACCAAATCGCGTAATGCGGGTGGAGAAATGTACATTGTTAATATCTCTGGTAAAATTAATCAAGTTTTATTGCTTACTAAATTAAATACAGTACTTAATATTGCAACATCAATTGATGATGCTAAACAAAATTTTGAATAACAAAATAACAAACTAAACATAAATGAAAGTTGACGTTTTACTAGGATTACAGTGGGGAGATGAAGGAAAAGGAAAAATTGTAGATGTGGTAACCCCAAAATATGATATAATTGCCAGATTTCAAGGCGGACCTAATGCAGGACACACCTTAATTTTTGAAGGTAAAAAACACGTTTTACACACCATTCCTTCAGGTATTTTTAGAGATAATACCATTAACGTTATTGGAAACGGTGTGGTAATTGACCCCATAATTATAAAAAAAGAGATTGAAGCCATAGAAGCTTTGGGTATAGATTTGGTTCCTACGCTTTTAATTTCTAAAAAAGCCCATTTAATTTTACCTACACATAAAATTTTAGATAAATATTCGGAGGAGCAAAAAGGTAAAAAGAAAATTGGTTCTACCTTAAAAGGAATTGGGCCAACCTATATGGATAAAACAGGTAGAAATGGACTAAGAATTGGCGATTCTTTACTGCCTAATTTTAAGGAAAAATATAACACCTTAGTTGCCAAACACAAAACTATTTTAGGTGATTATGATTACCAATCAATTTTAGATGAATTTGAACCTGAATGGTTTGAGGCTATGACGTTTTTATCAAAATTTACCTTAATAGATTCTGAACACTACTTAAACAATGCTTTAAAATCTGGTAAAACTATTTTGGCTGAGGGTGCGCAAGGCACTATGTTAGATATAGATTTTGGAACTTATCCTTTTGTCACATCATCTAACACCACAACTGCTGGTACTTGTACAGGTCTTGGTGTTGCACCTAATAAAATAGGAGAAGTTATTGGAATTTTTAAAGCCTATTGTACCAGAGTTGGCTCAGGTCCTTTTCCAACAGAATTAGATAATAAAATAGGAGAAGAAATCAGAAAGATAGGACACGAATACGGTGCAACTACAGGTAGAAACCGTAGGTGTGGGTGGATAGATTTACCTGCATTAAAATATGCCATTATGGTCAATGGTGCTACTCAACTCTCAATGATGAAAGCAGATGTTTTAGATACTTTTGCAGAAATTGAAGTTTGTACCCACTACGAAATTAATGGAAAAAAAATAGATTACTTTCCATACGATATTACAAATTTAAACGTTAAACCCATTTATAAAAAACTAAAAGGATGGCAAGAGGATTTAACAAAATTGGAATCTATGGATGATGCACCTAAAGCATTTAAAGACTATATTACTTATTTGGAACAAGAATTGCAAACACCAATAAGTATAGTGTCTGTTGGTCCTGACAGAAAACAAACTATTATTAGATAAATTGACCAAAAACAATACATATTTAACTTTTAGGGCGCTTTATGTAAGTGCCCTTTTTGTGTTTTTACATTCTTTTGCTTTTACACAAGAACAAATAGAATTAGTTCATTCTGATGAATTTGTGAGTTCTACCCTTTTTAAAGGTGCAGGTAAGTTAAATGGCAATGTGCATTTTAAAACAGGCAATAAAAATATGTTTTGCGATTCTGCTTTTTTCCATAAAAATGAAAACTGGATAAGAGCTTATGGCAGAGTACAAATTAACCAAGCAGACACCTTAAACTTATTTTGCGACTCTTTATTTTTTGATGGTAAAACCAATGTTGGAATTTTAAGAAGTAATGTGAGATTTAGGGATAATGAATTTAAAATGACGACGGATTCACTTGAATTTGATGCAAATCAATCTATTGGATATTATACCAATTGGGCGGTTATTAACAGCATTAACCAAGACCTAAACCTTACCTCAAAACAGGGGTACTATTTTGCACAAACTAAAACGTTCTTTTTTAAAGATTCTGTTGAAGTTACTGACCCAAACTATCAC
>DQTE01000219.1 GCA_015662905.1 Crocinitomix sp.
CTTCTTTTGGATTTTGTTCAAAAATTTCATGAAGCATCTCATACTCATCAAGTACTATTAATAATTTAATATCATCTTTTAAGACTACTTCTTTTAAAAACAACTCAAAAATATTCCAATCTTCTGTCCACTCTTTTCCAAAAACAAGTTTTTTCTTTAGCCTCATCTCGTCTTGAACTTTGTTACTAAGTTGTGTTAGAAATGAAGAAAAAGTTAACTCGCTCAGTCCTTGACAGTCGAAAGAGACAACGCTAAATCTACTTCCTAAAAGCTCAGGAAAGAAGTTAATGAGCGATGTCTTACCAACACGTCTTTGCCCTTGAATCATAAAAGCAGGTATTTGTTCATTGGTAAATATTTTAGAACTCAATTCACTCTTAATGTCATCTCTACCCAAAAAGATAAGCTCATCACGATTTGGGTGAAGTGGTGTACCATATCGGTAGATGTTTCTTTGAATTGGTTCTATGCCTTGTTGCTGAAGTTCTAGGTTCTTAGCAACTTTGTTGGCTTCTTCTATCCATTTGTCTATAGCATCAAAATAGTAATGATTCCATTTTGAGGACTCTAGTAGATTTTGTTGTCTCCATTGTTCTAATAGTTTTGAAACTACAGAAAATCGTTCTTTTTTTATGGATATTTGAGTTTCTTTTTCATAACTGATAATTTGTTTTTTTATCTTAGAAGCTAATTCATACCAGTTATCTGTTGGCTTCATTTTTTCATTAATAATTAGAGCTAAACTTTTTTCTTGAAGAGGGTTTTGAATTAAAAAACCTGAATAGGAAACATGTCTTATTTCTGCTCCTAATTTATGATTAAACCTTCGGTATCTATATAAAAAATTTGAAAATTTAAAACCCAAAGATGGATTTTTTTTTGCTTGATTTATTAATTTTTTATTTGTAACATATAAGTGAAAAAATATAAATTCATTATTCAAATATGGATTATTTGTCAATAGTACTGTGTAAGACTTAAAAAAATAGTATGGATATAAATATAGTCTATAATTTAATATAATAAATAATAATGTAAAAACTATACCTACTATATAATTATAAAGACTCATAAATATCAAATTAGAAAGAATAAGAAATATTAAAGTAAAAAATAAATTTGAATAAATTAAAAAACCAAATATTAAAAGACTAGCTACTAAACAAGAAAATAATAAATCATATTGTAACCCAATGGTTAAAACAAATACTAAGTTGTATACTAAAGCTGATGTCAGTCCATAAAAACTATGGAGATTAATACTAATTACCAAACTAACTATTAAACTTACTATAAGAGAAGATATTAACAAATATATTGATTTATCAAATAAAAAAATCAATTTACTATTTAAATTTTTATATATACTCCATTCAATTACAAAGTCATCTTTATAGAAATCCCATATAAAGGGTAAATCAAAAGTTAATACGATACCGTTAACTAATAAATATATTGAAATTGTAATAGGTAAGATTATATAAAAATATGTTTTTAGAAATTTTGATAACATTTCTTTTCTTGATAACACATTAAAATATTCTTTTGATATTGAGTATTCATTAAGAGAATAGCTAAGTAACTCCAAGCTATTTTTAGGTTCAAAAATTAAACTAAAAGGGTCTTGTTTTATATCCATATTAATCTCCTTTTAAAAAAGGTATCCAAGTTTTAAATTCAGAAAGCCGTTCTAGCCAAATATTTCCACCTTTAGTATACCTTTTTTTACAACTCTTTTGAACCACTTTAACTAGTATTTCTAAATTATCAATACTCTGTCCAGAATCCAAAAGTTGTTTTAGCTTATCAATAATAGCTATAGATAAAGCACCATTTAAATAACCTACTATTGTTACTCTTTCATTATTTGTGAGTGTAGGGAAAACCTTATTTACTTCAGTACTTAACTCTCCATGTGTCAACTCTGAAACTTCAATATCTTCAAATACCAACCATGAAGCACGACATTCATCTCCATTACCTACACAAAGATTATAGTTTGTATGTGGTTTGTTTGTCATGACTAAAATAGAGATATTTACCTTATTATGTGCAGAGTTTAAATTGTCAATAAAATGTGCATCGAAACGAGTATCTTTTTTGTCATTATCAAAAAAGTAGTGAAAGTTATCTATTAGTAACATGACTTTCTTTTCTTTCACACCCTCTATGAATGCACCAAAGCTTTTAAAAACTTCATTACCTAATGGCTTAGAAATGTCGTCTAAAAACTTGTCAAAAGATTTACCAAAACGATAGTTATTCATGTCTAAAGAAATGCTTATTATATTTGTAGGAGCTAAGAGAACCAAGTCTTCAACAAGGCGACTCTTCCCAATGCCTATGCCTTTACAAGAATATTCATCAAAATCCACTGTACCATAGACATTAATAGACTCACCATTTATTAACTTCTTTAGAATATAGTTTGTGAATGTTGGTCGAAGTATGTTGTTTTCCATTTAGATTTCCCTATATTCTGAATAGTTTATATTATATCTAAAACTTATTTTATAAACCTACTCCATCAACCCAAACACCCAAAGAGGAATTTTCCTCTTATGCATTGTAAAAATATTAAATGCAAAAAACTTGCCACCTTACGGAATCGGAGGCTTTAGCACAATGCCAATGAATTAGCGAGGCTGAAGCCATCGGTTCCGAATATGCAACTTGCATTTTCGGAATCAGCGTATTTACAGCCAAACTTAAATATTATTATCAGCACTCAAACTTCCAACAAATATCTTTCATAACCTTCTCAAAAGTCACACCTTTCAAGGTAGCGATAAAATTTTCATTTGAAATCAAAGAAGAATCTATAGCTGTAATCTTAGGAACAATCACCACTGACTCTTTTTTCAATGAACCTGTCTCAATATCATCATTAGTAATTAC
>DQTE01000196.1 GCA_015662905.1 Crocinitomix sp.
AATCCATAAACACCAGCACCTAAAGGAGTTGTATTACAATAACCATTAATTGCATAGTTAATGGCGTTTGTTGCGGTAACACTAAACATATCTACCCCAGCTGGTGCTGCAGTATTAATACCAACCTGTCCGTTACCCAACAACCTCATTCTTATAGTATTATTTGTTCTAAAATCTAAACCTACATTATCTGTTGTACCTAAGAAGTGTGTACCCGCTGTTGTACCTGCATTACCGGTAATTCTCCAATCTGTTCCCGCTGTTGATACCCATCTTGTACCGTCCCAATAGTAATAACCTGGTGTAACGGCGTTAATACCTGTACCTGCTGTTGCTGTATTATAAACTAATAATGAAACGGCTATGCCTGCTCCTATAGGGGCATTAGAGTTTGCTGCTGTTAGCGCCACTCTAGGAATTAACAACCCTTTGTTGTTTGAGTTTACATCCAACATGGCTGATGCGTTTGGCGCTGCACCCGTTGCATTTATACCAACATTTTGAGAAAATGTAACTGTAGTAAACAGTAAACTTACATATAAAAGTATTGATTTTTTCATAACGATAAAATTTAGTTGTGTACTAATATACGAATAAAAACTGCAAAAGGTTGTTTACAAGACTGATTTTTAAAAAATTTCTGTAGTAAGGGTTAAAATTCGTTGATTTTCTTTGATATTACCATAAATTAGTACTTTTTTGGCGGTTATGCCTTTAGGTATTAATGATGTGTTGATTGTTATTGTTATTATAGCAGATTCACTAGGTAATAATTTTTTGTTTTTAAATTCAACCTCAATACAGTCACATTCTTTTTTTATATCTGAAATGATTAATGTGTCAGTTCCCGTATTAGTTAATTTGAATTTGTGTGTTAATTTATCTCCTTGGTAAGACTTTCCAAAATCATAAACTTCATTATCAAAAGACATTTCTGCGTAAGAAGAATCTTTTGTGACTAGACTGACTGATTGAATTTCAATTTTTCGTTCTAGAGCGGCTTTTCTACTATATACAGAGTTTTTTGTGTCGTTTGGATTGTCAGAAATTAACTGATTAGCGGTGTATTCACCAAAAGGGATTTGGATAAAACTTAAACTTCCTCCGTTTGTTGCATTACCATCTAAATAGGGTTTAAACTCTCCATTACCATAAGCGTACAAATAGTTTATAAGTGAGTTAATTCTACGTTTAGTTAAATTTATATTGTAATCTGTTTTTGCCAATGGGCTGGCAAATCCTTTAACGGTAATTTGAATTTGATACCCTTTTTCTAGTTCAATTAACAGCAATCGAGTAAATTCCTTTAAATCGAGTACGCCTTGTTCAACGTATTCAATAAAAAAATCAGCAATGTCTTCCTTAGCTTCTTCCGCTTTATCTCCGGTTAGTCCTTTTGAGTATTCCCTTTTATATTTTGGTACTAGAGCAATGTAGTCTTCATAGGATTGCATATAGGTTAAATTTGTTGTAGTGTCCCGTGTTCGGGGGTTAGGTTCGTCATTGTGAAAATAAAGTGTAACTGGAAGTTTTTTATTTAAATCATATAGAGAAGAAAATTGATTTTTTGGTTTAGGCGCTTTAGGTAGATGTGCAATAAAAATATCATTACAACAAGTTGGACTTTTAACTGAGTTTGAACCTATTCTGTTCGAAGAAAAATAAGCCATTTCACTTACTGTATCATAAAAGTAATACGTGTCATTTTGAGGTGAGTTTATTGGAATGCCCACATTTATAGGATTTAAAAAAGACACCATTCCATCAATTTTATCAACGTAGAAAATGTCTTGACCTCCATATCCTGGATGCCAAGATGAGCTGAAATACAGTCTTTTTTCAATAGGGTGATAAAAAGGGGTAATATCATCATCCATTGAGTTGATTTTTCGACCTAAGTTTCGTGGTTTTGTGTATTGATTGCCATTTTTTATCTCACTCCACCAAATGTCTAATCCTCCAATAGATTTTTCTCTGTCAGACACAAAAAAGATAATTTCTTTCCCGTCAATTAAAGTTACGTGAGGCATTGTGGTAGTAGCCCCTTCTTGATTAATAACACTCCCTAAGCTGTCAATGTCTGTTATTTTTTGCCCCTTAATTTTTCCTACATATATTTTACATTTAAAATCACTGTTGCATCTCGAAAAATAAAACCGTTTGCCGTCAGGACTAAAAGAACCGTTTGCCGAATGATATCCTTTTTGGTAAACATCATTTAATTTTTTTGGTTTTGAGTAAGTGTTACTGTCTTTAATACTTGATTTGTATATTTGTAAAGAATATTCACTAGCGATTATTTCTTCTGTTACTTTAACACTATCGGCTTTGAGAGAAGTGAAGAATAAAGTTTTTTGATGTACAAATGGGGCTAGTTCTGTATCTGTTGAATTAATTGATGCATCAATTGGGTTTACTATATACTCTGTTGTGTCGTTAATTGCTTTTCTAGCCCATAAGGTAGATTTGAATTCGGCTAAGGATTTTTTATACTCATAAGATTTTCTTTTTCGTTTAAACACTTTTTTGGCAAGTTTCCAACTTTTAAATGATTCGTTATACTTACCGTTATAGTGTTGCATTGTGGCAAGCCAAAAAATACTTTTGGGATAAATTTTTGCTTGTTCTTTTTGATAAACTTTTTGATAGTAGTATTCAGCTAAAACATAATTTTTGTAGTGTCTTTGGGCTTCAGCCATTTTCCAGTTAATTTCTACCGAATTTGAGTCTATTTCCATTGCTTTTTTGTAGTAAATAATAGCGTAATAATAGTCGCCTTCTTGAATTTTTTTGTCTGCAAATTCAACCATTTGTGTATAGGTTTGTGTAAAGGCAGATTGATTTAGCGTTGCTATAAAAAAAGCGATATAGAAAAGGAATTTTCGTCTCATAAATAATCAGGGCAAATTCTATATTTTGTATCAAGAGGTTTAAAAATATGTAAGATATACTGTAATGAAAATTCTAGTCCACCTCTTACATTAGAAGCAAGAACAAGTTTAGAAACATTAACGTCATAAGACACGCCAGCAATCCAATTGTTATAGTATGCGCCAACCACAATGTTTATAGCGTCTCTATTTCTAAACCACAAACCAGCATAAGGGGCAATGTATTCTCCTTTTTTATCTATATAAATATATTTTACATTAGACCCAATTAAAATTTCTTTATATTCACCTTGAAATTGCATAAATATGCCTGGTTGTAAATCAAATTCAAAGTTTAGGGGATAGTTAGCTTTGGCATGTAAGACAACTCTTTTATCTCTTTCTACACTAGGGTTTCCAAAGAATGATTGTTTTGGTGTTGTGAGGTTAAACCACCCAAAGCCGGCAATTATTTCTTTTCGTTTATTAGGTTTATAGGTGTAAAGTCCACCGATAGCAAGATTGGCGTTTGTAAATTTATAAATATTAAAATTTTCATTTTGAGGTAAGTTTACATCAAATTTATAACCATCAAATTGACTGTCAAAATTAAGTTTAGTAAAGTCTATATTTTTATGATTTAGTCCAAATTGAACACCTAAAGTTACACTGTGAATAGAGTCTTTATCTACATATTTTTGATAAGCACTACTAATGTTTACCTCTATGGTTCTAAGGTTTCCATCACCAGCCACATCATTATAAAGATTTAAGGCGTAATATAAACCCGGTAGTAGATGTTGTTCTTTGTTTTCGGCTGAAATAGCGAAAGTGTTATATGGTCTTGATACAGAACGCCATTGGCTTTTTTGATTAGCCGTAAAACGCCAGTCTCCATCATAGTTACCAGCAAGAGCTGGGTTAAGATATATGGGGTTCATATAAAATTGTGAAAAGTGAATATCTTGTCCTAATGTTAGAAAAGACAAAAACAAAAAAGGTATTACAAAATAGAGAGTTTTCACTTTTTTATCTTAGTTATTCAACCAAAGGTACTAAAAGATATTGAAGTGAAGGAGGTTAGGGTTAAAAAATATGTATTATTTTATTTGTGGGGAGTATTAATCCAACTCCTCATAGTCATCAAAATAATCATATTTTGAGTGTTTATTTCTTTTACCTTTGTTATCAAAAACATCCCATACCCAACCTATAACTATAGCTATAATTACCAAAGGTATTAATAACCGAACGATACGGATAAACATCCACCCTAAAACTAGGATGACGAAAATAATTATTATTTTTGATTGTAAGTTAATACGCATAATGGCAAAGATATAAAAAAACCGTCACTTGAAAAGAGCAACGGTTTTTACTTGGTTATTTGTTTTGGTTAATTTGCTATAATTTCAAACTCGGTGCGCCTGTTTTGTTGACGACCTTCCGCAGTGTTATTAGAGGCAATTGGTCTTGACGAACCATATCCTTTAGCAGTAAGTCTGTTTTTAGAAATCCCTTTGCTTACCAGATAGGCTACTACAGCGTTTGCCCTGTCTTGAGAAAGTTTTTCATTTCCACTTGCAGAGCCTGTATTGTCTGTATGTCCAGATAATTCTATTTTTAATGAAGATACGTCTTTTAACAATTTAACTAATCGGTCTAATTCGGCGTTTGATTCAGGTCTAAGTACAGATTTTCCTGTGTCAAAAAATATGTTACGTAAGGCAATTTTACTTCCTACCTTTATATTTTTAAGTTCGATGGTTTTGTTTACCATATTGTAAGCGCTTCCAACAGGAATATCAAAGTTTTCTGAATGAAAAAGGTATCCGTCAGCTTTAACTGCTATTCCATAGTTTCCACCTGAAGGGAGTGAAATTAAAAATTTACCTGTTGCAGAGTTTGTTGTAAATGATTCTATAATTTTTCCAGATTTGTTATCTGTAATGTCAATTATTGCTTCAACAGGCTTTTTGGTTAAGGCATCAATAGTTTTACCTTTAAATACAGTAAAATTAGCTGCTTGGGTAACTTTAACAGCTTGTTCTATTTGAGGGTCGTTTATTGGTTTAGCAATAGATGCTAATAAGTAATCTTCTACAATAGTAGCAGGTGTTTTTTCTGGTCCCCAAAACGTTACTTTGTAAAGGTCATAACCACCTTTTCCTCCAGCTCTATTTGATGTGATGTAAGCATATTTACCATTAGCGGTTGCAGCAAAAAAGAAATCGTCATAAGGTGTATTAATCGGATAACCTAAATTAATTGGTTTACTCCATTTTGAACCTTCTTTTTTGCACATAAAAATATCATATCCTCCCATTGAGTTAAAGCCTTCTGAAGCAAAATATAAGTATTTACCGCTTGGGTGAATATAAACAGGACCGTCATTAAAAGGAGATGAAATTTCGCTTACCGGCCTGGGGGTTCCGTATTTGCGTTGAGGTCTATTCATTACGCCTGATATATATATGTCGTAACCTCTATTACCGTTGGCGTTATCTCTTGCATAATAAATATAAACATTACCGGGGTCATAACAAGCGTAAGTATCGTTAGCTTTATAGTTGATGTTTGGTGAAAAGTTAACAGGGTCAGTCCATCTGTCTCCCTTTAAAAAGGTTTCGTAAATATCATAATTTCCATCTTTATTAATTTGACTAATTAGCATAGAAGTACCATTAAATGAGATATTGTTTGAGATGTCATTTTTTTCGGTGTTGATATTTCCGTTAATAGGTTTAGCCTTTTGCCATTTTCCGTCCACTAATGTCGTTACATAGATATCATCATCATATTCTCCTACCTCATTTGGTTTATGATTGTTAGGTCTATTTGACGTAAATACTAATTCTTCACCATCCATAGAAACACTGGGCGCAAAATCATTATATTCTGTATTTAATTCTTCAATATTGTCAACCCAAACACGTTTAGGATCATCCTCTAATTTTATAGCGTTTACACACTCTTTTTTACGTTGTTTTACAAATTTTGCAAAATTATCAGCCTTTCTATATTCGGATATAAAATTATCGTAAAACGTAATTGCTTTTTTATAGTCACCCTTGAGTTGTTTGGTGTATCCCATATAGTAGTTCATAAAAGGGTGTACATTTGGGTTTAGTTTATAGGCATCTTCAAAATATTTAAGACATTTGGCTTTTTCAGAAGAATGCGCATAGCAAACGCCAATTTTAAAATTAAGCTCGGCAGATTTTGGGTTAAATTGATATGCTTTTTTAAAATGCTGTAATGCCTTCTTGTAATTCAATTCAGGGTCTTTTACCATAAAAATAGCTTGATTGCCGACTTCCCATAATTCGGTTCCTGCTTCTAGTTCAGCTTTGGCTTTTTTAAAACCCTCTTTATTGTCTTTAAAATTAGAGGCTTTAAATTCTACATCTTGCCCTATAGAAAAGAATCCAAAAGTAAGGCTTAGTATTGTTAAAAATATATATTTTTTCATTTTTAGTGTTTTTAGTTTGAACAATTAGTTGAATGATAGTTTTTAGCCAATTCTGAACCGAGTTCGCGAGCTTTGTGCCAATCTTCACAAGCACCAAACATATCACGTAGCATTTCTTTTGCCATGCCTCTATTTACGTAGGCATCTGCTAGGGTTGGGTCTAACTGAATAGCTTTGTTAGCATCAGCCAAAGCACCTTTGTAATCTTTGTTTTTAAATTTAGCACCAGCTCTATTACTATAAGCGGGGGCATATTTTGGATTTATCTCGATACATTTTGTAAAGTCTTTAATGGCGTCTTGTGCTCTTCCTTGTTTAAGTTGTGTAACCCCTCTGTTATTATATGCTAAATAAAACTTAGGGTCAATGCTTATGGCTCTGTTAAAAGCCTTGAGAGCATCTTCATATAATTTCATTTTAGTTTTGGTAGAACCAATATTGTTTAGTACAAATGCCAGATTGCCGTTTTTTCTTACTGCTGTTTCATAATCTTTTATTGCTTGTGGATACTTTTCTAACATTCGGTAACAAGACCCTCTATCATTGTATGCATAAGCGTTGTTTGGATCAAGCTCAATTGTCTTAGTAAATTGTTTTATGGCTGCTTCATAATCTTTTTGTAAAAACTTTAAAGTACCAAAATTGTAGTAGGCTTTTGGATTTTTAGGATCTAATTCAATAGATTTTTGAAAGTCTTTTTCTGAGTTGAGATAATCATTTAGCCTTTCGTAAGCTATTCCTCTTTGGAAGTATGCTTTTGAGTAGTTTGGTTTTTTGCCAATCAAAATGTTAAGTGTCTTAACAGCGCTTTTATATTTTTCAGCTTTATTTTCCGCAATAGCTTTATTGTAGTAAGCGGGTGTAAAATTAGGGTCTGCTTTGATGGATTCTGAAAATTTACCTATTGCATCTGTATATTTATTTTGTTTAAATAAAGCAATCCCTGTGTTGTATGCCTCTTGAGATTTTTGAATTGCAGCATTTGTTTCGTTTAAATTTGCAATAGAGTCTCTATATTTGATTTCTTCTGGCGTTAGTTCTTCATCTTGACAATGTGCCGAAAAACCTATCAATATAAAAGACAAGAATAGTAATCTTTTCATAATAAAAGTTTTTGTTTTTAATGTTTAGCGGTTGAAAATACTACAAATAAATTAAATAAATAAAAAATTACTTGATTAAATTTATTCACAACTGTTAATAAACTTTGAAAAAGGGCAACAGGAACGTTATTTAATTTGTCACCTGACTTCGCACATTTTTTAAGTTAATATGTTGATATACAGTGTGTTGATTTTTTATCAAGGCACTACATTTATATTGTTATATTATTTCGTAAGGCGTTGTAATATGCTTTATATCATAAAGTTTAAGGATTTTATATGCATTTTCTTG
>DQTE01000049.1 GCA_015662905.1 Crocinitomix sp.
CCTAAGTATGCTTTTATTAACCTATGAAAATGATGTTTTGATACAAAAGCAATAGAAGCCAATTTATCTAAGTCTAATTTCTCATCCAAATGAAAATGAATGTATTTTAAGACTTCATTAAATCGTTGATAGTAGGTTTCCATATTTGTTATGATAAGGTGATTTGGAGATTGTTTTTCTTAAAATAAAGTTGAGTAATACTGAATTTATAATTGCAAGAAGAGTATAAGTGAAAATGGAAGAGATAAGTGATTAAGTAAACGTTATTACTTATTGAAAGATTAAAAATTCGAGATTTAGGAATAAACGAAACAAAAACGACCACAACCCATATTAAGATATCAATCAGTATTGTTAACCAAACATTTTTATACTCTTTATTCATAAAAACAAAATTACATAGGATTTTCTACATTATAAACATATTAAGGTAAATAGAACGTCTTTATCGGAGTGTGGATAAAGAATATTCAAGAACTTTAGCAAGTGTCACGTGAGGTTATGTGAGGTTATGTAGAGTTACATGAGGTTTTGCTGATAAAATTGAATTTTTAATTATTTCAACTTAGTTTTTAATATAATGGAATATATGGCTAATTATGGCTGTTCGTTTCCAAAGATGGCAAATAGTTGTCAATGGTTTCCCATTGTGGTATATTCTGAAATGAAATTGAAATAAGTATCTCAAATTTGCAATAACGAATTCAGGTATTGTTAAGTATAAATTCATTCTTTCAAAGGTTACGCTAAGAATGAATAGGGATTAATTGGTTACTAGACATTACTATTAGTCAATGAAGTTTATGAAATCGTATCAAATTTGTAAAACAAAACATTAACAAACTCAAATAGCCTTTGATAAAAAAGATTTCAACAATGGAAAAGCCTAGTGAAGACAATATAGAAAAAGCAACCGAAAGGGTAAGGAGTAGAATGTCTTTGGCTCAACTTAGACTAATACCAAAGTATAAGGACTTTTCCAAAGAAGACTATAATCGGTTAATAAGAAATGCTGAAAAATTATCCCTGATTATATTCGAGCTGTATCTTGTAAATAATATACAGCATTGATTATTAGAAAATTGTATTTGATATGAAGTTTGTCAATGTAAAATAATTATCAAGAACTATTGGCTTCAATTCCTCTTGGTAAATAAAACTAAGAGAAATATGAAAGATTTAAAATTATTCCAACAATTTGTACCTCAGCCAGAAGAGAAATTTCAACAAGGAAATAATGCTGTGATTTACACCAGAGTTTCCTCAGCAGAACAAGAAGATAATACGAGTTTGGGTTCACAAAAAAAATATTGTGATAATTTTGCAGGTAAAAAAGGATTAAATATTGTAGGTTATTTTGGCGGTACTTATGAATCAGCCAAAACAGACGATAGAAAGGAGTTTGGTAAGCTATTGAATTTTGTAAAACGTTCTAAGAACATAAGCTATATTATAGTTTATTCTTACGAGCGTTTTTCTCGTTCTGGTATGAATGGGGCTCAAATAGCAGATGACCTCTTAAAAAAGTATGGTGTAATCACTTTGGCTGTAACACAAGAGTTAGATCCTACAACACCAGCAGGCTCGTTTCAACAAAAAATACTTTTCCTTTTTGGTCAAATGGATAATGAATTGAGAAGAGATAAGGTAGTTACAGGAATGCAAGAAATGCTTTTAAATGGTTATTGGGTCTGGGCAACTCCTAGGGGGTATGAAGACCTAAACAAAGGCAAAGCATCAGAAAGAAAAATTGTTATAAATGAGGAAGGTAAAAAGTTACGTAAAGCTTTTGAATGGAAAGCACATAAGAATATGTCAAATGTTGAAATTTCAAAACAATTAAAAAATATTGGTGTTAATATTTCTGATAAACGACTAACAGGTCTTTTTACTAATCCTTTTTATTGCGGTTTAATTACAAGTAAAATGATTCCTGGACAAATATTTAAAGGACATCACGAACCTTTAGTATCAAAAAAATTATTTCTTTTAGTAAATCAAATTAGACAAGAAAACAGAGTTCACGGATTCGTTAAAAATAAAGATGATGAAAACCTACCTCTAAAGGTATTTACCAAGTGTGATAAATGTAAGTCATCCTTAACTGGCTATTTAGTTAAGAAAAAAGGTTTGTACTATTACAAATGCAATAAGAAAGGATGCAAAGTAAATAGGAGTGCAAAAGCAATGCATCAATTATTTAAAAAAGCTTTAGGTTTCTTACACATTGAAAAAGAAGAATTGCAAATAGTAATGCTTCAAATAGAAGAACAATTTGGGAAGTTCTTTGAAAATCATAATTAATGCACAAAAGGCATTGAAAACCAATCTTAGTTTAATTCAAAAAAAAATAGATAAGATTGAAGAACGATTTGTTTTAGAGGAGATAGACAAAGTAATGTACACCAAATTTAAAGCTAAATATGAAAGAGAGTATATCGATATTGAGAAAGAATTAGGCAATACATCAGTAAATGTATCGAACCTCAAAAAAGTCATCAAATTTGCAGTTGAATTATGCTCTAAACCCTTATTAATATGGGAGAAGTCAGATTATCACACTAGGCAGTCATTTCAAAACTTAGTGTTTCCTAACGGAATTAGCTATAATCGAGAATTAGACCAATATCGAACCACTAGAATAAATTCATTTTTTGCTGTAATCTCTGAATTGGTAAAGGGTTTGAGGAAAAATAAAAGA
>DQTE01000295.1 GCA_015662905.1 Crocinitomix sp.
AAAAATTTAACTTGTCTGTCTCCATTATCATAAAAAGAAACGATATATACAAAAGCTTTAATGTTATCTAAAACTTTAGTAATATTTTCTTTTGACTCTTTTAGCTGTTTTTCGTATTCTTTTCTTTCTTTAATTAAAGAAACTGTTATAATAACTACTTCTTTATTTAAAAAAGATGATTTTCTAAAAGATATTTCTTTGGGAATATAGTTTAGATTATCTGTAATATATTCTTTATCTGTTTTAAATTCTGTATAGGTATTTATATTATCAATGATAGATTTAATATCTTGTCTTTCTTCTTCTAAATGAAATATATTTAAAAAAGATTTATTTTTAATTTCATTATAATATTTACTTGCACTTTTATTTAATTCAATAACTGAATAATTATTTTGGTCAATTACAAAAATTAATTCAATGGCATCATTAAACATATTTTTGTATGATTGTTGAGATATTTTAACATAATTTAATAATGAAAATCTCCAAAAATTAAATGATACAATACTTACACCTGAAAGGATAAAGTAATTAACATAATTAAACGTTTCATACCCTTTGAGTACATTAACTAATACTAAACCTAAAACTGAAGCTGTAAAAAAAATAATTGAATTAATTGGTTTTATTAAGGCTATTCCAGTTATGGTTACACCTAATAATAAACTTATCAATTGTCTGGAACTTGGTTGATGGTAATACCAAACAAATTCTAAACAAATTAATATCATTAAAAAAATAAGTTGAATGATATAAAAATTACTTTTAAACCAATTTTTATTTTTAAAAACATTAAAAAACACTAACCCAATTAAACAGACAATTACTAATGTTTTTTGATGATATTCTAAATTAAAAAGATTAAAATAATGAGCTATAAGTTGTAAAACAAATAATGGTATAATAATTACACTTATTTTTAAATAAGCTATTAAAAGCCCATTATTTAATGAAGTTATATTTTTATAATCAAACCTATTCACTGTCTTGTTTAACTTTTTCTCCGTTTATATGAGTTAATAATCCTCTTTTGTATCTTAAAATTTCAATTACTTCTCCTTGTTTATTATAAGTTTTCCAATTACCTTGTTTTAAACCAGCTTGATATTTACCTATTTGTTTTTTAACGCCATTATTGTGGAAATATGTATGCTTTCCTTTTGGTTGTCCTTCGTCAAACTCTCCTATAAAAGCCAATTTTCCATTTTTGTAATATGATTTCCAAATACCATTTTTATAACCTAAGGTAAATTGACCAGTTTCTTTATAATCACCAACGTGATAAAACCAATCACCTTCTCTTAAACCATTATAATAATCTCCTTTTGCTATTTCATTGCCTTGTTCGTCATATTCAATTTGTGGTCCTTCTAATTTACCTTTTCTGTAGTATTCAATTCTTTTTATATTTCCATTAGGGTAAAACCATTTCCACTCTCCTGTAGGAATTTCATTTTTAAATTTTCCTACTTGTTGTTTTGTTCCATTTTCATAATAAAAAGTCCACAATTCATTTTTTGCCCCATTGACGTAATTACCTTCAGACTTAACAGTTTTGTTTGGGTAATAGTATTTCCAATGTCCGTCAAAGGTTCCGTTAGGTAAAATTAAACCTTCTGCTAAGATAGTATCATTTTTGTAAATATAGCCATTTATAACATTTCCATCTATATCATACTCTCTAAACATACCTTGCTTCATATTATTATAGTATCCCCCTACTAATTTAGGTTTTAAAGAATTTGGGTAGTATTCTTTATACAATTGAATCAACTCAACCTCTTCTCCTGTAGATTTTCCGGCTATTATGTTATAATTTTTTAGTTCTGTTAGTCTTCCTTTTTTATCGTATTTTTTTTGTAATCCTATTATTTCACCTTCTTTATAATTGGTTTCAGACTTTAAGGTTCCATCCGAATATGTGTCTCTCCAATATCCAATTTTTCTACCTTTATTATCATATCTATTAAGTTCAATTTTTGATTTTAAATAGCCTTCATCATAAATAATTTCAGTTATAACATTTCCTTCGGGTGAAAATTCAAAAGCTTTTCCATTAGGTTTACCATCAATAAACTGTGTTATGGACTTTATTTGTCCAGAAGGATAATATTCTATTTTTTCGTTTTGAAGAACATCATCTATATAAAATAACTCTTCTTTTATATTTTCAAGTGAATCATAAACAATAGCACAACCATTTTTTTTGTCATTAAAATATTCAATTTTATTTTTTAACTTTCCTTCTTGAGTATAAAAACTCCATGTACTATCAGATAAACCATTGTTTTTTTTGCCAATAGCAATTAAAATTCCTTTATCATTGTATGACTTCCATATACCGTGTGGTAATCCATTTTTAAAATAACCTTCGCTTGAAATTTTTCCGTTAGAATGGTAAAAGATATTATATCCGTTAGGATTTGTGTTTTGTGCATAAGATTTTTGTTCAATACCAAATAAAAAAGTAAAGCTATATAATATAAATAATAAATAAATTTTTTTAAAAAAAGAAAGATTTATTATTATTATTAGGGGTGTTGATATGTGTAAAACTTTTTTAATTTTATTTGTTTTTTATAAATGTAATTATTTTTAAAGACTTAATTAACAATAAAAGCTAAAAAAACATTATATTTTATAGTTATTTTCAGACTTATGCACAATTTAACATTTTCAATTATTGTTGACAAATTTATAAAATTTTAAGTAAAGAAAAGTTGTAAAACACGTGTTTAAAAAAATCGTTTTAAACATATAGTTGTCATATTTTTATATATATGTAAAATAATATGATAAATGCTAAAGAAAGTTATCATTTTTCCTAACAGCAAATAAACAACTTTCAAACAAGTTTATAAACAAAGTTGAATTATAATTAATTTATTTAAATAATTAATTTATAACGTTTTAAATAATAGTTTTATAAAGTTATTATAATTTATACACTACTGTTTTTAAAGTTTTAATGACAAAAAATTGTATCTTTGCAAAAAGATAAATAAGTATAAAATATGAGTCAAATTATTCCTATAGGGTGTGATCACGCAGGTTACGAATTGAAATTAAAAATAATAGAATTTTTAACAAAAAAAGGCTATGAAATTAATGATTTTGGTTGTCATTCAAAAGATAGTATTGATTATCCAGATTTTGGACATCCTGTTGCTGAATTTATTGAATCAAACCCAAATACAAAAGGTATTGTAATTTGTGGTAGTGGAAACGGAATAAATATGACAGTAAATAAACATCAAGGTATTAGGTCTGCTTTGTGTTGGTGTAAAGAAATAGCGGTATTGGCAAGATTACATAATGATGCAAATATAATTGCTTTACCTGCTCGTTTTGTAGCTGAGTCTTTAGCTATTGAAATGATTGATGTATTTTTAAATACGGATTTTGAAGGAGGAAGACATCAAAGAAGAGTGGATAAAATTACCAAGTGAATTTCCAAATGACCTGAAAACAAATGATTTATTAGTTCATCTTGAACTTTAGTTGGTATTAGTTTAGATAGATAATTTTCTTAAAAATATTAAACATAAAATTGTTGATTAAATAATTATGTTTATCTATAATTGAGAGTTATTTGTGTATATATTTGCGGTATGCTTAAAAGTAAAAATAGCAAACAAAATGTTAAAAAAGATTTTTTTCCTACATCAATTAACGATTTAAGGGATAAGTACTATGATGGAAAACATTTGACGGAAGAAGAACTTTTAGCTATTCAAAATTACGATAAGTACCGAATAGAGTACTTAAACTCCTCTAAAGATGAAGAAGAGTTTGATAAACGTTACATTGAACTACAAGCAAAAGCAAATTTAGCTGATTATAGAGAGTTTTTATAGGGTTGATTTTAAAAAGTTATTTGCATTAGATTTTTAAAACCCTATATGAAACAAGGCTTTTCCTTGATTTATAACAGGTTTATTGTCGTGTCCAAAAACATATCCATTTTGTTTAGCGATAATCTTTTTTTTAAACTGATTATACGGATTTGTAATTATTCCAAGTATTTCACCTTTTTTAAAATATTCGCCACTTTTAATCTTTGGTAAAAAAATACCAGAAACAGAAGCTCTTATCCATTTATGTTGCTTTATTATATGAACTTCTTGTGTTTGTACTTGGTCTTCTATCATTTTAAAATGGTGCAAAACTTTTTTTATACCATTTATACCTTCGTTAATTGAAAACTCATCTAATCTAAGTGATTCTCCTCCTTCAAATACAACCATAGGTACGTTGTGTTTATAAGCCTCTTTTCTTAAAGATTTAGATATTAAACCTGTTTCTACAATTAAAGGAGGGTTAAAAATATTTGCTAGATTTAAACTGTTTTTATCATCTTTAAACACTCTTATTTGAGGGTAATTATATATACTATTTCCACCTGTATGAAAATCTAAACCATAATCAATAATAGGTAAAATTTGTTTTGTAATAACGTTTGCTACTCTTGAGGCTAATGAGCCAGTTTTTCTACCTGGAAAACTTCTGTTTACATCTTTCCCGTCGGGTAAGTCTCTAGAAAAATTTATAAATCCATATATGTTAATAACAGGAATGGCTATTACAGCCCCACGGTTTAGTTGATTAAATAATTTTGAAGCAACAGCCCTTCTGACAATTTCAACGCCGTTAATTTCATCTCCGTGAACACCACCAGCAATCAATATGGTTGGGCCATCATTTTTGCTTCTAAATACTTGAGCCTGTATAGAAATAACAGTACCAGAAGCTAATTTTGACACATCAAGTTTAATAGTTTTACATTCTCCTTTTTTAATATACGTTTTATTAATAATCATTTTTTATAATTTATAATCTTGTTCAATAAATTTTACAACTTCACCTGCTATGTCAATTTGGGTTGTTTTTTCTATTCCTTCAAGACCAGGAGAGGAATTTATTTCAAGAATTAATGGACCGTTTTTAGAGCGTATAATATCCACACCACCAAATTTTAAGCCAACTGCTTTTAGTGCTTTAACAGCTATTTGTTTTTCGTTTTCGCTTAATTTTATTTCATAACCCATAGCTCCTCTATGTATGTTTGATCTAAATTCATTTTTTGGAGCAATACGTTCCATTGTTGCTATAATATGTTGACCGGCTGTAATAATTCTTATATCTCTTCCGGAAGATTCTTTTATAAACTCTTGTAAAACCACTTGAGTTTTAGAATTAGAAAAATGATCAAAAAAGTTTTGTGCTGTAGCTTCATTTTTAATAAGATAGACACCTAAACCTTGTGTTCCTTCGGTTACTTTTAATATAAAAGGATAACCTAACTTCTTTTTCACAATCTCTTCAACTTCATGAAAATCGTTAGAAAAATAGGTGGTAGGCATATTTATACTATGTTCAGCTAATACTTGTAAGCATCTTAATTTATCTCTTGAAATTAATAACCCTTTAGAACTTGTTAAAGAGCGGACTCCCATTTTTTCAAAATGCCTTATAACTTTTTCGCCATAAGAGGTTACATTAGAACCTATTCTTGGAATAATATAATCAGGAGTAGGCAACGTTTCACCTTCATAAATAATACTAAATTGACTATTTTCAATTAGTAAATCGCAGTACATATGGTTAATAACCCTTACTTTATGATTGGCATTTTTTATAGCTTCATACAGTCGCTTTGTAGAATATAACTCAATGTTTCTGGATAAAATGTAAATGAGCATTAGATATTTATTATTTCATTAGTGTAAATTAAATTACTTTTATTTAACGCTCTATCTATTAATTGAATTGAATATTTAATGGTATCTGACTGATTTGAAAATATATTGTAATAGAGTGTTCCCATATCAATTTCTATAACACCCTTAATTCCTTTTGATTTACCTTTAAATTCTATGGGTTTTATTCTATATTTAAAAATTAAAGGGTCTCCTTGAATATCAGTACCTTCTATCCATCCTTGAGAATCATCTTTTTCGTAATAATGTAGATATATGTTATAGTAAAATTCTGAATTAGGGTTGTAAGGTGCAAGTGTGTCAGACGGCGCTAAACCTATATCGCCATCACCATCAGTAAAATTAAACGATAATGTAGCAGAATCTCCTATAATGATAAAATTATCAAAAGTAATTTTTGGTTCAATGGGATATTCCTCTTTTTTAAAACAAGATGAAACTGTTATTAAAATAAAGAGATATGAAAAAATATAATGTACTTTTGTATGCATTATTAATTATTTAGTGTAAAGATAAAAAATATTTGAATATAACCCTTTTCAAATATTTTATAAACTTAAAATTGGTTGACAAACAAGTTTTTACATACGGCATCTATTTTTAAAATTTCAAGCAATAGTGAGTTTAAAGAACTTGCTATGGAAGTTTTTCGTTTTCAGTACGACAATAACAAAGTTTATAAAACTTTTTGTGATTTATTAAAAACAGATGTTAACAAAATTAAAAACATAAAGGATATTCCTTTTTTACCTATTTCTTTTTTTAAAACACATAAAGTTTATTGCGGAGATGAGCAAGCAGATATAAAATTTAATTCGAGTGGCACTACGGGTATGGTAACTTCTACTCATTTTGTAAAAGATATTAGTATTTATGAGCAATCATTTAAACAAACATTTGAAATTTTTTACGGTAATATTAAAGATTATATTGTTTTAGGTTTGTTGCCAAGTTATTTAGAGAGAGAAGGATCATCTTTAATTTATATGGTAGATAGTTTCATTAAACAGTCTAATCATAAAAATTCGGGATTTTTTTTGAATGAGTTTGATAAAATTGAACGCATTATTGCAAAAAACGAAAAAAAAATATTATTGATAGGTGTATCTTATGCTTTATTAGATTTTTTAGAACAAAATCACCCAAATTTAGCAAACTGTATAGTAATGGAAACAGGTGGAATGAAAGGTAAACGAAAAGAAATACCAAAATTACAATTACATCAAATTTTAAAAGAAGGGTTTAATGTCAATAGTATTCATTCGGAATACGGTATGACAGAATTATTAAGTCAAGCTTATGCGTTAAAAGATGGGAAATTTGTAACTCCCCCATGGATGAGAGTTTTAAGTAGAGATATAAATGACCCATTTACTTACACTCCAAAAGGTAAAACGGGAGGTTTAAATATTATTGATTTGGCAAATGTTTATTCTTGTGCTTTTATTGCTACTCAAGATTTAGGAAAAGTTTATGATGATTATTTTGAAGTTTTGGGTCGTTTTGATAATTCGGATATAAGAGGGTGTAATTTATTGGTGCAATAATAGGCATAAATTAGTTGTTAAATAATACCTTAAACCTGCGCTACGCCAATATTGACATACGTTTTGACTTTTATACACAAATTTTTACTACGAACATACTTATACTTGCGGATTTAAAGCAATATATTTTCTTTTTTAATTAAAGGTTCATTTCTAAATTTTAAAAATAACTGTATGAGTGCAATAACATCTTTTTCGCAATACTCAGTAATGCGTTGTAAGTTGTTTTCTTCATAATAAACCCTTGCTACATCAGCACCAGAAATATCATCTTTTGGGGTAGGAATTTTAAAAATATGGCATAATAAAGCAATAGAGGTATAATGTTTATAATCACCGAATTTCCAAAGCTCCATTGTGTCTAATAAACTAACTTCCCAAGGTTTTTTACCTGCAATATCTAAAATATCAGGTATGTCTATACCGTTAATTAACATTCGTCTTGCAATAAAAGGAAAATCAAACTCTTTGGCGTTATGACCACACATACTGTGATAAGGAGAGTTATAATGTTTGTCTAACAAATCTTTAAATTCCATTAACAATTGTTTTTCATCATCATTTGCAAAAGATTTCATTCTTATTTGTCTTCCGTTTGATGTGTTATTAACAATCCCACAAGAAATACATACAATTTTACCAAATTCTGCAAATACACCAGCACGTTCATAAGCTTCATCTTCAGTAAGATTATCTTTATCAATTAAATATTTATTTTTTTGTAAGTATAATTCGGCTGTTTTTTCATCCAAATCAGAAAATTTATATACTTCCGGAACCGTTTCTATGTCTAAAAATAAAATTTTATCGAGTTTTAACTTGTTTAAACGCATAAGTAAATTTTTAATAAAATTAGTAATTTTTTTAAAACATAAAATGTAAACATATTTTCAACTATACCAATTCATAACGTTTACCTGATATTGACCGAATAACATTTTTTATCTCAAGGTTAAATAGATGAACACTTAATACAGAAATAGACATATTAACCAAATTTGTTATTGCGTCAATATGTAGTACACCTTTATCTTTTAAAATAGCTACAATTTTTTGTTCTTCATCAGTTAAATCTAAAAACAAATCAGTTTGAAAAATAGTTTCTTTTGGTTTACTTTCCCAACCTAAAATATCAATAATATCTTGTGTTTTTGTAATTAAATGTGCTCTATTTTTTTGAATAAGTAGGTTGCAACCTTTAGACATTTCTCGGTCAACGTTAGCTGGAAAAGCAAAAACATCTCTATTGTAATCATTGGCTAAACCAGCAGTAATTAATGACCCCCCTTTATGAGCAGATTCAACTATAATGGTGGCATCACATAAACCCGCCACAATTCTGTTGCGTTTGACAAAAAAAGCAGGATCGCCTTGAGTGTTAGATAAAAATTCTGTAACCCACCCACCATTTTCTAACATTTGGTACGCAACACCCGTATGAGCAGAAGGATAAATAACATCTAAACCACGTGCAAACACACCAATTGTTGATATGTTATGATTTAGTGCCGATTGATGCGCTTCTATATCTATGCCGTAAGCTAATCCACTAACAATATTTACATTAAGCTCCTTAAAATCTTTTACTAAATTTTGAGTGAGGGTTTTACCATATTGGGTGGCTTTTCTTGTTCCAACAACAGCAATGTTTTTTTTATTAAAATCTATATTACCTTTGGTATAAATGATAATGGGTGAGTCTATAGCTTGTTTTAATTTGTTAGGATAGTTTTCATCTTGATAATACAAGCAGTTTATACTATTTTTCTCAATAAAAACAAGTTCTTTTTCAGCTCTTTTTAAGATGTCCGATAGATTAATGTTTTTTAATAATACTCCACTAAATCCTGGAATTTGACTTAAATCTTTTGGTTTAGCCTCCACTACTGCTTTGGCAGAACCTAAATAAGACACTAATGTTTTAGCTTTTATTGGACCAACATTTGGCAATAAACTTAATGCTATTTGGTAAAGTCGGTTAGACATTTTTTATTTTCCGTCTTTTTGTTCCCAAATACTAATAAGTTCAATCATTGTGTTTACAGCTTTTTGCATATCTTGAACACTTACATATTCGTGTCTTGAATGAATGGCCATTTCACCGGTAAAAAGGTTTGGACAGGGTAATCCCATAAAAGATAAGCGAGAGCCATCTGTACCTCCTCTAATAATAACGGGTTTAGGTTCTATACCTACATTTTTCATTGCTTCTATGGCGTAATTTGTTACAAAAGGCACTTTTTGAATTACCTCTTTCATATTTCTATATTGTTCGGTAACTTTAAATGAAGCCGTAACTCCTTTATATTTGACAATGGTTTCATCTAAAATAGACTTTAATCTGTTTTCATATTCTTTTAGTTTTGCCGTTATATGATCTCTAATTATAAAAGTGATGGTTGTTTGTTCTAATTCTCCTTTAATAGAAATTGGGTGTACAAAACCCTCTCTTCCTTCGGTGGTTTCAGGACTCCAACTGTCTTTTGGTAATCTATCTATAAAATCAGAGGCTACTTTAATAGAATGTACCAGTTTGTTTTTGGCGTAACCAGGGTGGGCACTTACTCCGGTAATGGTAATTGTAACTGCATCTGCCGAAAAGCTTTCGTCTTCTATTGAACCTAAAACACCACCGTCTAATGTATAACCATAGTCTGCATTTACCTTTTTCATATCTAAATGATCAACGCCTCTACCTACTTCTTCATCAGGTGTAAATAATATGCGAATTTCACCGTGTTTGTAATCTTTATTAGTCATACAATAGTTAGCAAAATCCATAATACAAGCTATGCCTGCTTTGTCATCAGCGCCTAAAAGTGTAAGTCCTGATGCTGTGATAATATCGTCACCTATTTTTTCTTTTAAATATGGGTGTTGTTTGGTTGTAATTACTTGTGTAGTGTCATCAGGTAAAACAATGTCACTCCCATCCCAATTCCTGTGTACAATAGGTTTTACGTTTTTACCCGTAACGTCTGGTGCAGTATCTAAATGTGCGCAAAAACAAATGGTTGACACATTTTTATCGGTGTTAGAAGGAATGGTACCAAAAACATACCCCCACTTATCCATTTCAACGTTACTTACCCCCATTGTTTTTAACTCTTCTACTAATAACTTTCCTAAATCTTTTTGAATTAAACTACTTGGAAAAGTAGTAGATTCTGGGTCGGCAGTTGTGTCTATTTTAGCATATTTTATAAATCGGTTTTCAACGGTGTGTTTATAGTTTTCCATAGTATGAATTTTAATGTTAGCGAATTTAAGAAAAACTAATATATTAGAACGATTATTGTGATTTATTTGTAGTTTTAACCTTAAATTCGTAATGGTTTTAACACTAAAACAAAACTATGAAAATATTTTTATTGTTATTTACAGTCACATTTTCTATTTTAGATGATGACATTAAAGAGATTAATACAATTTTGGCATCAAATCATTTTAGCATCACCATTGAAAAGTTAGATGTGGGATATATTCAAAACAAACAAATTTATTATATTGATAAGGCGTCAAATCAAGTTTATATTACTCACAAAGCTATGTACACCAATGAACAGGATTCTACCTTAAACAGCACCAAAATTGATTTGAAAGTTTTAGAGAATTTGGCACAATATTTTATACAGTTAAAGACCTTTCAAATTCATCATAAATCAGAGCACGACAAATTGTTTAATACTACAAATACACATCAATTCATTACCCTAAAAAGCAACAACCATTCAGTATTAATTTCAGATGTAAAAAAAGAAAGTTTTAAAAAGATTAGCGACATTATTGTAGCTAATCGAAACTAACTTGTTTAAAAGGGTCAAATTTATTAACAGGGTTAACCTCTATAATTGTTTTATTTTCAACTTTAAGAGTTTTAGAGGGAAATTGTTCCATAATTGATAAATCGTGCGTTGCCATTAAAATAGAGGTACCTTCTTTAGCAATGGCGTGTAATACAGCCATTATTTCTTTAGATGTTTCGGGGTCAAGGTTTCCTGTTGGTTCATCAGCAATAATAAACTCAGGACTGTTTACTAAAGCACGCGCAATCGCAACTCTTTGTTGTTCTCCTCCAGATAATTGATGGGGGTATTTTTTTCCTTTGTGGTCTAAACTAACTAAACTTAGCACATCATTGGCTCTTTTTAAAATATCTTTCTTTTTTCCCCAACCAGTAGAACGCATTACAAATTCTAAGTTTTTATAAACAGTTCTGTCATCAAGTAGTTGAAAATCTTGAAAAACAACACCTAATTTACGTCTTAAAAACGGAATGTCTTTTCGTTTTAGCTTTTTTAAATTGTAACCAGCAACCACACCGTCACCTTTTTTTAAGGGTAAATCTCCATATAAAACTTTTAGTAAGCTACTTTTTCCTGTACCTGTTCTACCAATTAAATAAACAAATTCTCCTTTGTTTAATTGAATATTAATGTTTTGTAAAATAGTAAGTTTTGCTTGTTCTATTTCACCATTTTCAATCCAAAATATAGCATTGTTTTTATTCATTTATATGATGATAACATTAGGATTGTAAATATAATTAAAAAATTAACAATCCTATTAAAAATATAAGCCCACCTATGATAAAAAGAATCAAAGTATAAGGTAAAATATCTTTAGCCTTTAAACCTGTAATACCTAACAATGGTAACGCCCAAAATGGTTGTAACATATTGGTGAGCTGGTCGCCGTAAGCTAACGCCATAATTGATTTAGGTAAACTTACACCTAATTCTTGCGCAGCAGAAATTATAATTGGTCCTTGTACTGCCCATTGTGCACCTCCGCTAGGCACAAATATATTAACCAAGCCGGCGGAAAAAAAGGTTAAAATAGGGAATGTGATTTCATTAGATATGTTTGCAAAACTATCAGATATTTGTGTAATTAAACCAGAGCCAACCATAATACCTAAAATACCAAAATACAGAGGAAATTGAATCAGTATTCCAGTAGCACCAGAAATAGCTTCATTAGCTGATTTTAAAAATTGAGCAATATTTTTATGAAGTAAAAAACCAAATCCAAACAAAATAAAATTAATAAAATTAGGATTGATAAACCCTAATGAAAACTCATCAGGTAAAACAATAGCTTTATAAAAAGCATAGGTTAAAAACAAAATACCTAATATTAAACTAAACCATCTACTATAATCAATAATTTCAGCACCTATAACTTTATGTTTAATATCTTTTATTTGAGTTTTTTTAGGCAAATTAGCAAATGAATTGTCTTTTTTACCTATCAGATACATTGTAAATGGTAAAATTATTAACAAAGCAACAGAAATACTGATATTCATTAACGAAAATACAGTAGCATCAAAAGGAATTGTTTCTGGAATATCATTCAAGTTAATGTTTGGTGTATTAGTTAATAACTCTTTGAGATTACCTTTTTCGGTAGCTTTTATAGGTGCAGAGCCTGATATTCCGCCGTGCCACACCATTAAACCAGAATAGGCAGAAGCGCCAATCAAACCATAGTTTAATGGTTTTTGTTCTAAATTAAATTTTTCTCCAATTTTGCGTGCTAAAATGGCTCCAAAAATTAAGCCTAGACCCCAATTAAATAAACTTACAGCAACAGTTGAAAAAGTTACAATTAAGGCAGAATTAGCAGAATTAGTACAAAACAATGTTAATTTATTAATAAGGTTAGACACTGGTTCAGAAAGTGCTAATACATATCCTAAAACCAACATTAACATCATTTGAAAAGCAAAATATAGTCCACCACCAGATTTATTCCATAAACCTTCTTCCCAATAGGTTATTAAATTTATTATACTATTATTTTCTGTACCAAAGTAGGCAAAAATAAACGCTAAAAAAGTTAAAATAATTGCTATTGAAAATGGGCTCGGTAATAATGTTTTAAATATTTCTGCAAATTTATCGGCAAACGTCATAATTCTCTCTAAATAACAAAAAACCCCAAAATCAAACAAATGAAAAGGAGGTCTTATAAAATAATTTTAAAGATATTATTGTGCAAATAAGTATTGAACTGTATTTGCTCTTGTTACAGGATTAACTAACAATACTGGTATTTGAGCATTATTTGTTATCATGTTTTGTTCGTGTTTTGAACTAATACCACTAAACATTTGATTTTTTGATAAATTCATTATTGCAATTAAATCTGCATTAATTTTTTTAGCATAATTAATTACTTCATCATCAAAATTTTTAGGTGAAAGTATTTCAGTAGTAATGGAAATGTTTCTTTCATTAAAAAACTTGTTAGCAAAAATAATGTTTGCAGCAACAGTACGTTTTAAATATTCGTCTTTTTCATCAGGAATAACTACGTGTACTTTTGAATCAAAAAATTTAGCCATATTAGCAACAACTGTTAACTTTTGTTTGGTTTCTCTATGTAAATCTAAAGGAACAACAATATCATCATAACCACTACTATCCACATTATCAGATTGAACTATGATAAAGGGAACAGCTGAAGATGTTACTACTTTTAATGCATGACTTCCAGTAATATGTTGCCACCCATGTGCCCCGTGCGTTCCCATAAATATTAAATTTGCGCGAATTTCTGACGCAAAATCCCCAATGTCATCAAAAATATTTCCTATTCTTACGTGAGGGATTATCTTAATATCATTAGTATTATTAACATTTTCTATTAATTTTTCTAATTTAGATTTTGCCGAATTTATTTCAGTTTTTTTTTCAACAACATGAAGTAAATGAACTTCTGCGTTAACAATGTTAGCAGTTACAAGCGCATGTTTTAATGCTGAATCTGCTACTTCTGTAAAATCGTGAGGAACGATTAATGTTTGTTTACTCATAATAGAATAGTTTTACTGGTTTTTAGTTTTCTTTGCAAATTTACAGAATCTAATTCTGTTTAGCCGATTAAATTACAAATAATTATGTTAATAGCGTTGTTTTTTACGATTTTCTTTGTTTTAAAAAAGAATTTATTAAAATTGATGTAATGATTATACCCCCACCAATATAAAACCCAACACTCATTTTTTCTTTGTTTGGAAACAATAAAATGGCAATAATTATAGTGTATATGGGTTCCATATTAACACTTAAACTAACTGTAAACGGCGTTAATTGTGTCATTACCCACACACTAACTAAAAAAGCAATACTTGTACAAACAACACCTAAAAAAATCAAAAAACTTACATCATTAATAGAGAGTTTAAATAATTCTGCGTCAAATTCACCAGTAAATATTATAAATACTAATGAAATGGTTAAAGCACCCAACATTTCGTATTTAGTGATGTTAAAAGACGATAAATTATGAATTAGTTTTCCGTTTAAAACTGTAAAAAGTGCTGCTAAAAAAGCAGATATAAGCCCAAAAATTATTCCAAGAATATATTTGGTTTCAAACCCAAAAATTAAAACAATACCAAATAAAATAAATATACTTATAATGATTTCGGATAAAGATAATTTTCTTTTTAAAAAAAGGGGTTCAAGAAAAGATGTAAACAAAGTTGACATTGACATACAAACCACACCAATTGAAATAGTGCTGATTTTTATAGCATAAAAAAATGTAAACCAATGTAATCCAACAATAATCCCGACTAAAATTAAAAGTCCAATTTTTTTACCAGATAGTTTTGTTGATTGTTTGATAAAAAAACCAATTATTAATAAGGATATAAAAGCAATTAATGTCCTAAAAAACACAATTTTAGAAGCACTAACAGATATCATATTACCTAAAATACCAGTCACCCCCCAAATAAGAACAATGAAGTGTAAAATAACTTGATATTTTAATTGTTTGGACATAAAAAACCCCAACAAAAATTGTTGGGGGATAAAGTTATTTATTTACGTTAAATAAGTTTACTTAACCGCTTCTTTTTTCTTTATAACTTCTTTAACCTTATTTTTTTGTTCCTCTATTTCTTTGTTTTTATCTTCTTGAGATTTTTCATTTTCTTTAATTTCCTCTTCTGCTTTTTTAATTTCATTTTGCCAGTCTTGTATTGCTTTTTCCTTTTTCTCTTTCTCTTTTTTTAAGTCCTCAAGTTCTTTTTCTTTTTCTTTGAGCTTTTTTTCCTCCTCTTTTACCTCTATATCTATTACATTTTTAGCAGTTTGAACGGCAAATTTATATAAACGAGCTTCTATAACTTTATATTTATCACTATGCTCTGAGGCATCTAAATAAGCACCTCCTAAATCTATTGCTAATGAAATTGTGCCCCCACCTTCTTTTAGCCCCTCTACCTTTGCGTAAACATCAAAGGTATTATCTCCCACTTCTTTTAATTTGCAATCATCTACAAAAATCAAATCTTTGTTAGAATAATTACCTTTCCATGATTTCAATTCGTCTTTTAGTTCCTTTTCAATTAATTTTTTATTACCATAAGGTATAGTAATATAAAATCCAGGATGAGAACCGTTAACACTAACGTTTTTAGATTCAACAGTAACTTGTGCCGTGGTTGTAAAACCAACAAAAGCAATTAATAATGTAAATATTGTTTTCATAGTTTATTTTTTTTATAAAATTAAATATAAAGTTTATACTATCAAAATTAATGCCCTTATTTTTGTTTATGAAAAAGCAAATTTTTTATCTAACCTTAAATCCGCAAGTATGTTCGTAGCGAAATGCAAAGCATTCATAAACACCTTAAAAAGCAAATAAAATTTGTGCATAAAAATCAAAATGCACGTTAGAACTTTACTATGTAAAAT
>DQTE01000138.1 GCA_015662905.1 Crocinitomix sp.
AGGCTGACGCTGGAGAAAAGGTTGAGTCTGGTGTAGATGCTCAAACAGGATTACCAATTATATCTTTATATGGAAATCATAAAAAACCAACACAAAATCAATTAAAAGGTGTTGATGTTATTGTTTTTGACTTGCAAGATGTAGGTGCAAGGTTTTACACCTATATTTCAACCTTACATTATGTGATGGAAGCCTGTGCTGAAAACAATATTGAATTGATTGTTTTAGACAGACCCAACCCTAACGGTCATTATGTTGATGGACCTGTTTTAGAAAAAAGTAAAAAATCTTTTATTGGACTACACCCTGTACCTGTTGTGCATGGTATGTCAATTGGAGAATATGCTCAAATGATAAATGGTGAAGGCTGGTTAAAAAACAAAATTCAATGTGAATTAACAGTTATAAAATGTCAAGGCTGGAATCATCAAAAATATTATAAGCTCTCTGTTAAACCTTCTCCTAATTTACCTAATATGCTTTCAATATACTTATACCCTAGTTTGTGTTTTTTTGAGGGAACTATTGTAAGTATAGGTAGGGGGACCAATACACCGTTTCAAGTTGTTGGGCATCCGTTTTTTAACAAAAAAACTTTTAGCTTTACACCTCAACCCACAGAAGGCGCCAAACACCCTAAGCTTGAAGGTGAAAAATGTTATGGCATTGATTTTACAATGCAAGGTATTGATATTATAAGGTCACAAAAAAGATTAAATCTTCACTGGCTTATTTTGTTTTACAAAGAGCTTAGGTTAGGTCGTGCATTTTTTCTTAAAAATAATTTTTTCAATCTGCTTGCAGGTAATAGTACTTTAATGCAGCAGATAGTTGAAGGGAAATCGGAAAAAGAGATACGAAATAGTTGGAAAGGTGAACTTGAAAAATTTAAAACCATTAGGGCAAAATACTTGCTGTATGATGATTTTATTGATTAATTTTACAAACAAATATACATTATATGACGATTAAAGATGCTCAAAAATTAGTTGATGATTGGATAAAAACCTACGGCGTAAGATATTTTAATGAATTAACAAATATGGCTCAGTTAACTGAAGAAGTTGGTGAGGTTGCTAGAATTATTGCCAGACGATATGGTGAACAATCTGAAAAAGAATCGGACAAAAATAAAGATTTGGGAGATGAAATGGCTGATGTATTATGGGTACTCATTTGTCTAGCTAATCAAACAGGTATTGACTTAGAACAGGCGTTAATTAAAAATCTTGAAAAAAAGACTAAAAGGGATAATACCAGACATTTAAACAATAACAAGTTAACTTAGTCTGTCTTTTTGTGTTTCCATCGTTTATGAGACCATAACCAATATTCTGGTTTGTTTCTTATAATCTCTTCTAATATTGATGAGTATTTATCCGTAATATATTCGTCATTGGTTTGTGCTGGTGTTTCTGTTACTAATGAAAATTCAACCTCATAAACACCACGCTTAATTTTTTTAGAATGTCCGAATAAAACAACATAGTCATATTTTTTTGCTAACTTTTCTGGTCCTACATTCCAACCTGTTTCTTGATTTAAAAACGTATTCCAATAGGCTTTTTGTTTGTTAGTTGGCGACTGGTCATTAACAATTACCATTAGTTTAGGATTATCATTTTTTTCTTGAAAAAACTTAAAAATATCTCTTGTTTTTATCAGTTTCATTCCATTTCTTTTTCTGGACTCTAACAAAATTTTATCAAAAAATTTGTTTTTTAATGGCTGATAGAGTGAGTACGTAGTATGTTTTAACTGCTTAGGTAAACTTAAAGCATAAAACTCCCAATTATTATAGTGTCCACAAACCACTAAAATATTTTTTCTTTGCTTGTAATACTTGTCTAATAAATCAACATTTTTAATTGAAGTTCTAACCAACACATCTTTTTCTGAAATGCTAATAGATTTGATGCTTTCAAAAATAAAATCTGTAAAATGGCGGTAAAATCCTTTTTCTATTTTTTTAAGTTCGTCTTCTGATTTCTCTGGAAAAGCTTTTCTTAAATTATCTTTTACCACATTTCTTCTATACCTAACTAAATAGTATGATAGATAAAACGTAATGTCCGAAAAAAAGAACAAAACACTCATTGGTACATAAGACAAGGGTTTTAATACCAAGAAAAATAATAACCTATCTCCTAACTTAATCATTCAAAATTTTGGGTAAAAATTTGCAAATTTACAAGTATAGTTTAAAACTAAGCTTTAAACAAAAAAAAACCTAAAATACTTTAATAAAAGTGCTAAACTCTATAATTTAATCAAACGAATGTTATTTTTGCATATTGTATAAATGAATAAAAAGTTACTAACCATATTATTAGTTTTTTGTTTTCTATCAATTATTAGTAGTTGTGCTATTAAGAAAGGAATGCAAGCTCTCGAAATTTATAATTATTTTGAGGCAAAAGCATTTTTTGAAAAATCCAAAAAACACAAAGTTGTACCTGCCAGTTATGGACTAAGCATTATTTATCAAAGAAATGACAATCCGTTTTATAACATTGATTCAGCTTATAACAATATTATGTTGGCTTACAATAATTATAGCTCTTTAAAACCTAAGCAAAAAGAAAAATACAAAACCTTGGGTATTGACAGTATTGCCATTATTAAACAAAGGCAATTAATTACAGAAAACTTATATCAAAGGGCTTTGGAAGTTAATTCGGTTATAGCATTTCAAGATTTTATAAATAGAAATTCTTGGAGTGAACATATTAATGATGCTATATTTTATAGAGATAGTTTGTTTTTTTACGAAATGGATAGTAAAGGCACTTCAAACAACTACAAATTGTTTTTACAAACTTATCCTAATTCAGTCTATTACAAAAAAGCTAAACGATTATACGATAAGACATACTACATTGAACAAACTAAAAACAATAATTTAATTGATTTTATAGAATTTGCAAAAAACAATCCTCAAAGTCCATTTTTGAGCAACGCTCAAGATAAAATTTTTGAAATTGAAACAAAAACAAAAACAGAGGCTTCCTACTACAATTTCATTAAAAACTATCCAAACAACCCTAACATCAATAAAGCGTGGAAATTATTGTATGAAACTTATTTACAAAATCATTACTCAAAAAATGCTATAGCTAATTTTTTAAAAACATATCCTGAATACCCATTTACCTTAGGTGCTAAAAATGAACTTAAACTTGAACAATTAAATTTTTTACCTTACAAACTGCAAAATAAATGGGGCGCTATATCAACGGACAAACAGTACCATATAAAACCTATTTATGATTATTTAGAACCTTTTAACGAAGGTTTATCCGTGTTTATATTAAAAGAAAAAGTTGGGTATATTGCCAAAACATCTGAGGTAAAAATAGCCCCTATTTTTGATGATGGTTTTCCTTTTCATAACGGATTTGCTGTAGTTGAAGTTAACGAAAAGTATGGCTTAATAAACCGCGTTGGAGAATATATTATAGAGCCTGAATTTGATGACTTAGGTACTATGAATGAAGGGTTAATTTATTTTGAATATCAAGGACAATATGGCTATTTTGACGACAAAGGGTTAATAAGATTAAAACCAGAATTTTCTGATGCTTCAGATTTTTACAAAGGTAAAGCTATCGTTGCCAAAAACAATTTTTACGGCGTAATTGATCCCTACGGTACTACCTATTTACCTTTTATGTTTGATAATATAAAACCCGTTAACGATTCTGTTTATGCGGTAAACTTTGACGGTTGGGGATTAATAACGTTATCAAAAGATACCATTCTACCATTTGTTTTTGAATCTATAAAAAAAATAAATAATCATTTACTTTTGGTGGATAGCAATAATGTATTTAACTATTGGAATTTACATACTAACTCTTTCATTAGCAAACAATGGTTTGACACCTATCCAGAATACAAAGAATTTGCAAGATTCAATAATGGATATGCAAAAGTTAAATTAAAAAAAGGATACAATTTTGTTGATACTTTAGGTAAATTAAAGTTTAATACTTTTTATGAAGATTTGGGGTCTTATGAAACATATATTGCTGTCCAGAAAAAAGAAAAATGGGGATATATTACTCAAAATCAAACAGTTTTTATTCAGCCTGAATATGACAAAACGTTTTCTTTTTCAAAAGGTGGTGGTATTGTTATTCTTGAGCCTTTAAAAGGCATTATAGGTGCTGATAAATCAAAATTATTAGATGTATTTTATGAAGACTTTATTTTTGTAAATGATAAAATATTAATCACTAAAAGTAGGGGGAGATATGGTTTAATGACAACACAAAAAGATACCATTTTACCATTAATCTATCAAAGTATTGAACCTTTTTCTGATTCGTTAGTAAAAGTGAGTAACAATGATTGGGTTTTGTACTATAACTTTATAAATAATACATGGCTTAAAAAAGAAGAATAGGTGGATGATTTTTTAGACTATATAGAAAAATATAAATTTGCTATTATTGCAACAGTGGTGATTCATTTACTTTTTTTTCTTGTTACCAACTTTGTAACAGTTAAAGATATCAGACGGATTCCCAGTCCAGAAGTTAACATTGAAATTCCTTTAGACGACATTGAATTTGATGAGGAAATGATGGAACTTTTGGAGTTAAACAAAGACCCAATAGCTAATCAAAATTTAGCCAATATGGTGGCTAATGAGAATGATAACAGAGAAAAATCTTATGAGGATTATTCAACTTATGAAGAGGACTTTAGCGAATCATCACAAATGACAGTAGAAGAATTAGAAGCAAAGTTTTTTAATGAAGTTGCCTCAGAGGCTAATAGTGAAAAACATGCAAAATTAGAAAACATTGAAAAGCACGAACTTAAACAATACGATAAATCGACAAGAAACACAACCTCAGGAGGTAAAAATGCCTACGCAGGAGAAGTAATGATATCATACAATTTAAAAGGACGTAAAGCATACTCACTACCAAACCCGGGCTATACTTGTAATGGTAGTGGAACAGTAGTTATTCAAGTTAAGGTTGACAAAGCCGGAAATGTAAAATTTGCAGATTACTCAGCCACACAATCAAACAGAGCTACAGAGTGTATGATTAATAAAGCTCTTAAATACGCTAAAAAATCAAGATTTGATTATGCTTCTAACAGTGGCATACAAACAGGCACTATTACCTATAAATTTGTTGGACAATAACAAAAAATATGTTTAACCTTCCCTCTCCAATTCAAAAAATAAATCATCCTTTATTTGATAAAGTTGGTGTAGAATTTTTCATAAAGCGAGATGATTTAATTCATTCTGATATTTCAGGCAATAAATGGCGTAAACTAAAATTTAATATAGAAAAATTTAAAGCCAATAAATATGATGGGATATTGACTTTTGGAGGAGCTTTTTCAAACCATATAGCAGCAACTGCTGCTGCTGGAAAAATGTTAAATATAAAAACAATTGGTATAATTAGAGGTGAAGAATTATCTTATCAGTCTAATGAAACTCTGCAAAAAGCTCATTATAATGGTATGAACTTGGTGTTTGTTAGTCGTTCAAAATATGCTGAAAGATACGAACGTTTATATCACGAAGAGTTAAGGGCTAAATACGGGAATTTTTTAATCATTAATGAAGGGGGGGCTAATTATCACGGTGTTTTGGGTTGTACTGAAATTTTGAAAGAAATAGAATTTACTCCTGATTATATTTATTCTGCTTCTGGTACGGGAACAACTGTGGCAGGTTTACTATTGTCCTCAATCCAAACTAAAATTGTAAGTGTTCCTGTATTTAAAAACGGGGGCTTTATAAAAGACGATATTATATCTCTTTTAAAACAATTTATGCTTGATAGTGTTACCTTAGAACAAAAAGTAGAACGATTAAGTTTAAACTTGAATCACCATTTTGGTGGTTATGGAAAATTTAATCAAGAGCTCATTGATTTTATCAATTCATTTTATGAACAAACACAAATTAAATTAGACCAAATTTATACGGCTAAAATGATGTTTACACTCATTAATGATTTAAAAGAAAAAAAGTTTAAAAAAGGTGATGTAATTGTTGCCCTACATACAGGTGGCTTACAAGGATTAACGTCCATCAAAAATAAATTGGTTTTTTAAGTAGGAAACCGTTAATGTATATTCCAACTAAAACCAGACGAAATAAAATTCATTTTATTATTTACACCCGTACCAAAAGAAAAATCTTATTGTAAATTATTTTTAACCAAATAGGTAAAACCTGCATCAAAATATGATAGATGATTTTTTAAATTTAAAATTTCACCATAGGGTTCAATAAAAAAACTAACTCTATTATTAACCTCAACGCCTATTGCAAGTGAATATGTAACATCTCCCTCACCTACTCCAAAATAATTGTACCCTATATTGTACCCAACACCAACTTTAGAGTTTAGTTGATGTGATATTGAAAGTTTGTTTATTGTACCAAAATTATTAATAGAAAAACTTGAAGTACCTGTTGGCATTACCAAGTGAGATAAAAATGCTATTTCCGTATTTACGTTTTCTTTTTTTAAAAGTTGAATTTTAGTACCTACCTCTAAATCGCTTATACCATTAATTATTGTAGAAGTCATTTGGTTTTTATAACTTTCAAATTGATTAAGAATTCTTATTTCAACCCCCTTGATTAAGCCGTACCTAAACAAGGTTGTTGGCGTTAATATTTGCCTTTCTTTAGTTAAAGTTGTTTCCGAAAAATTAAACAATATCCCTGATTCTATCTGTAAACTACCTTTTGGCACAGTTGATGATGCTTCTGTTTGGTCTGGTCTATCAGTTATTATTTGTTGGGCCTTGCCAGTTTTTACTGACAAAATCAAAAATAGTAATAAGTATTTTTTTCATTTAATGCAAAATTACATGTTTTTTACAAATATATAACTTATTTTTTAGGTTTACCTAAAAATATTTTGTTTATTTATCCTCTCTCATATCATAAACTGGTTTAAAATTCTTTGTTTTAAAGAAAGTTGAGAACATCAACATATAGGATTTATGTTTCTTTTTTATATCAAAAATATTTTTGCCATCATTTACGTCTTTAAAAATATGATACAACAATTCAGAACAATAGAGTTTATCCGTTGTAAGTAAACTAAACCTATGGTCAAAAGGCACACTTCTATCAAGATATTCTAAGGCTTTTTTATAAACTTTTTCACCTGCATTGTTGGTAAAAATGGGGCGACAAATAAAAAGTGTTGAGTCAGCAGTAGGAGAAACAAATCCATCAAGAGTTATGGTTTGTATGCCATCAATTTCATTATCACTTATTTCGCCTCCTATTGTATGAATTGCTTTCCATATTCCATTGTCATTAAACAGAATACCACAGTGTGTATATTCTTCTTTTGTATTTAACATTAAATGGGCTGACAGAGGACCTGCTCCTTTTCTTAAAATAATATCACCATTTTGTAAATTTTCAATTACATCACTCGGCAAAGCTAAATTATTCTTTTTTACATCTGACTCTGTGATGTTTATTTGTTCTTTACAACTTAATACCAAAACAAAGAAAAGAAATACAGTAATTATCTTCATAATACAAAGGTATAATTTGAAACATATTATACCTTAAATCCGCAAGTATCTTCTACTGCAAAGCCAAACTGCACGCCATTATTGGGAATGCCTGTCTGCCGACAAAGGCAGGCCTGTTTTTCGATACTCACCACCT
>DQTE01000225.1 GCA_015662905.1 Crocinitomix sp.
CAAGATTCCTCTCAGGCACATCACAAAGTTAGCGCCGCATTTTCAAGAGGTAAATTTGCAAGAAATGTTGTACAAGGAACAGAAGGTAACCAAGGTCCTTACAGGTTAAGAGGTGCAAATAATGAACAATTTATTATAGTACTTGCAGGAACAGAAAAAGTTTTTATTGATGGAGAGTTACTAACCAGAGGGCAAGAGTTTGACTATACCATTGATTACAATACTGCTGAAATAACTTTTACTGCCAAAAGGTTAATTACTAAAGATAAAAGAATCATTGTTGAATTTCAATATTCTGATTTAAACTACGCCAGGTCTTTATTTGCTTATAGCTCAAATTTTTCTGGTAAAAAATATAAAGGCTGGGTAAATTATTACACCGAACAAGATGCCAAGAATCAGCCTGTACAACAATCTTTATCAGATAATGATAAATTTAATCTTGCACAAGCAGGCGACAGTTTAAACTTTGCTTTTTCAAATAGCATTGACAGTGTAGGCTACTTTGACAATAGAGTACTATATGCCTTAACCGATTCTTTGGAATATGATAGTATTTTGGTATTTTCAACTAACCCTGACAGTGCAATATATCAAGCTATTTTTCAATTTGTTGAGCAGGGCAATGGCGATTACGTGCTAGACCAATATACCGCTAACGGCAAAGTATATAAATGGGTTGCACCTGTGGGTGGTGTGTCACAAGGAAATTATGCTCCCGTTAGACTGTTAGTTGCCCCTCAACGTAAACAAATGTTTACAACTGGAGTTGAATATCAATTACTTAAAAACACAAAATCAACTGTTGAACTTGCTTACTCTAATTTTGACAAAAATACATTCTCTAAATTACACGCCAATGACAATCAAGGTATTGCTTTAAAAACAAATATTCAATCTAACTTTAAATTAGACAGCCTAAATAAAAGAAAAATTCAAACCAACTTAAACTTTGAATACAATCACCAAAATTTTACACAAATACAATGGTTTAGAACCGCAGAGTTTGATAGAGATTGGAACGTTAGAAGCAAAGGATATTCTGGTCAATTGTTTTTATCTTCCGCAGATATTAGTTTTATCCATAACAAACACGGAAGCATTGGTTTAAAAAGTGAAAATTTAACATGGGGAAATGACTACACAGGTTGGAAAAATAACATTATGACAAACTATATCAAAAACAGCTATAAATTCAGCCTAAACGGAAGTTGGTTGTTATCTGACGGTAAAGAAAAAACTGATTTTTTAAGACATAACCTCTCTTTTTCAAAACAATGGAAAAATATAAAAGTAGGATTAGATGATATTCACGAGAGAAATAAAATTTACATCTCTAACACCAACTTTTTAGCATCAACTTCATACCAATTTTACGACATCAAAGCCTACGTATCTTCAAGTGACTCATTGCGTAATAAATTTGAGCTCTACTATCGACAACGTCACGATTGGAACGCTGATTCAACCAGATTAAGACACTCAGCTCAAGCACAAGATTTCGGGTTAGAGGCTCAATTTTTAAAACTAAAAAATAACCAACTAAAGGTAAACGTAAACTATAGAATTTTGGAAGTGTTAGACACTAACCTTTTAAACATAAAACCTGAAAATACAATTCTAGGTAGAGTTGAAGAAAATTTTAAGCTGTTAAAAAATGTCATATCCTCAAATACTTTTTATGAACTTGGGTCTGGTTTAGAATTAAAAAGAGAATTTATTTTTATTCAAGTGCCCACAGGACAAGGAAACTATACTTGGATAGATTATAATAATGATGGGGTTAAAAATTTAGGCGAGTTTGAAATTGCCCAATTCTCTGACCAAGCTGAATATATTAGAGTGTTCATCCCTACCAATGAATATGTTAGAACTTTCAGTAATCAATTTTCTCAAACCTTATTTATTAAACCCGAACGTGCTTGGAGGAACAAAAATGGAATTAAAAAATTTATTGCTAGGTTTTCAAATCAACTGGTATATAAGGTAAACAGAAAAACAAATTACGAAAGTGGTATAAACGCATTTAATTCTTTTGTTAATACCATTGCTGATACAACACTATTGAGTACATCTTCAACATTTAGAAACACCCTCTATTTTAATAGAATAAACTCTAAATTTGGTATTGATTATTCCTATCAATCAAATGCGTCTAAAATTTTACTAAGTAATGGGTTTGATTCTCGTGCACACACATTCAACAAGTTTAAACTCAGATGGAATATAACCAAAATGCACACACTTAAAGGTGAATATACTATTGGTGCTAAAATAGCAAATTCTGATTACGCCACTAATAGAAATTTTAACATTAACTACTACCTCATAAAACCAACCTATTCTTTTCAACCTAACACAAAAATAAGAATTGCCTTAACAGGTAAATATAATCTAAAACAAAATCAATCTGACCTCAATGAATTAGCTATTTTAAGAGATATTGGCGCAGAATTAAGACTAAACCAACCCAAAAAAGGAAGTTTTTTAGCTCAATTTAATTACATTAACATTTCTTATAACGCCTCAAATAATACCTCTATCGCCTTTGAAATGTTAGAAGGCTTAAAAATAGGAAATAATTATACACTAGGCATATCTTATCAGAGAAAAGTTGGTAAAAATCTCCAATTAAATTTTAATTACAACGGTCGTAAATCAGACGGAAATAATATGATTCATACAGGCGGCATGGAATTAAGAGCCTTTTTTTAATTATTTAACTGTAGTTTTTGTTGATTTAACTGTTTAAAATTCATTTTTATTTATACTTTTATGTTTCAAAAACTGTGAACTATGAATAAACAACTTTTTTTGCTATCACTTATTCTTTTTATCTACGCTTGTAATTCTGATGTAGCAAAATCATCTGATAAACAGGTAAAGGCTACACAAAAGGAGTCTATGAGCTTTCAAACATTAACCACGAAAGAAACAGGTATTACTTTTACAAATAAAATTGTAGAAGATGAAACCTTTAATTTTTTTTCATACGAATACATATACAATGGTGGTGGAGTTGCCGTTGGCGATATAAATAATGATGGATTAATTGATATTTACTTTACTGGCAATCAAGTATCTGATAAATTATACCTTAATAAAGGCAATATGAAATTTGAAGATATAACCGAAAAAGCCATAGGTAACTTCTCCTCTGAAGGGTGGCATACTGGTGTTTCAATGGTAGATGTTAATCAAGATGGTTGGATAGATATTTATGTTTGTCGTTCTGGACAGCCCGAAAATAAAGATTTATTAGGAAATTTACTCTTTATCAATAATAAAGACAACACTTTTACTGAAAAAGCTGAAGAGTTTGGTGTTGCCATTAAAAGAAGAACAACCCAAGCAACGTTTTTTGACTTTGATAATGATGGAGACTTAGATTTATACGTTTTAAATCACCCCATTCAAAATAAAAATAAAAAGAAACTATCTGTAGGTGAAATTAATGACCTTATTAAAAAAGGTAGCCCCGATTCAGATTTAATGCTTGAAAACGTAGGAAATAAATTTGTTGATATCACAAAAAAAGCTGGTGTTTCTAACCACACTTATGGCTTGGGTGTAACAGCTTCTGATGTTAACAATGATGGTTGGGTAGATTTATACATTTCAAATGATTATATGGCACCTGATTTTTTATACATCAATAATGGTGACGGTACATTCACTGACCAAATAAAACAACAAACCAAGCATATTTCAATTTTTTCTATGGGTAATGACATTGCTGATTTTAACAATGATGGCTTTTTAGATATCATTACAGTAGATATGGTAAGTGAAGACCATGTGCGTTCTAAAAAAAACATGGGTGGTATGAGTACTAAAAATTTCTGGGATGCTGTCAGTGTTGGTTATCATTACCAATATATGTTTAATGCCTTACAAATGAACAATGGTAATGGTACATTTTCTGAAATTGCACAACTAGCAGGCATCTCTAAAACTGACTGGTCTTGGGCACCTCTTTTTGTTGATTTTGATAATGACGGTTTAAAAGACTTGTTTATTTCAAATGGCTTCCGTAGAGATACACGTGATAACGACTATATGAGACAAAGTGCTAACCCTGAGCTAAAAAATAAACCCGTATCAGAAAAACTTGAATTAATACCTACCACAAAAGTAACTAATTATATTTATAAAAATTCTGGACACTTACATTTTGAAAAAAAAATGGAAGAGTGGAATTTAAACAATCCTATTAACACCAATGGAGTTGCTTACGCCGATTTTGATAATGACGGTGATATAGATTTGGTCATTAACAACATGGAAGATAATGCTGCTATTTTGGAAAATAAATTAAATTCAACTAATAATTTTATAGACCTAAAATTAACCAAAAACAAAATAGATGCGTTAAACGCTAAGGTGAAAATTTATTTGAAAGATGGCTCTATACAATATCAAGAAATGCATCCAGTTAGAGGTTACCAATCGTCAGTATCAACTATTCTTCATTTTGGATTAGGCAAAAACAATATAGAAAAAATTGAAATTATTTGGCAAGATGGATTACAAACCATTTTAAACAATGTTAAACTGAACCAACTAACAACAATTGAATACAACAAGGTAGATAAACACGTATTTAAAAATCAACAAGAACAATCTTTTTTCTTTGAAGAGATTACCGATAAAATAAACCATGTACACAAAGAGCAATTTGTCAATGATTTTAAAGAAGAGGTTCTACTCCCTCATAAAATGTCACAATTAGGGCCTTTTATATCAAGTGGAGATGTCAATGGAGACGGGCTTGAAGACATCTACATTTCAGGTTCAAAGGGTTTTTCAGGAGAGCTATTAATACAACAAAAAGACGGTAGTTACACACCTAAAACAGGTCCTTGGAATCAACAAAAACAAAGAGAAGAAATGGATTCTAAATTTTTTGATATAGACAATGATGGCGACTTAGATTTATATGTCGTAAGTGGTGGTAATGAATACAATATTCGTTCAAAAAATTTATATGACCAACTATATATCAATGACGGTAAAGGCAACTTTTCTAATCACTCAAGTGAGCTACCTTTTATGGAAACATCAGGGCAAAGAATTGCTGTTGCTGACTATGATAATGATGGTGACTTAGACGTTTTTATCGGAGGTCGTCAAACCCCTGGTTTCTACCCTTTTGCACCTAGGTCTTATTTGTTAAACAACCAAAATGGAAAATTAATTGACGTTACAAATCAATCACCTGATTTAATGGGGCCTGGACTAGTTACCCAGCCCGTATTTGATGACTTTGATCATGATGGTGATTTAGACCTAATTTGTGTTGGAGAATGGATGCCTATTTCATTCTTTGAAAATACCAATGGAACATTTGTTAATGTTACACAAAAATATGGTTTACAAAATGAAGTTGGCTGGTGGCAATCCATAACTATTGGTGATTTTAACAAGGATGGTAAAAATGACTATATATTAGGAAACATAGGTGAAAACAATAAATTTCACCCCACAAAACAACACCCGTTAGAAATTTACTGCTCTGATTTTGACAATTCAGGTACTTACGATATTGTATTAGGAAAATATCAAAATGATGTATGTTATCCTGTTAGAGGCAAACAATGTTCTAGCGAGCAAATGCCCTTTATTTCAAAAAAATTTCCCACTTACGATAAATTTGCAGTCGCCGACTTAGAAAAAATTTATGGGAAAGAAAAATTAGAAAAAGCTTTACACTACTCTGCAACAAACTTTAACTCAATTGTTTTGTTAAGTCACAACAATAGTTTTGAAGTGAAAAAACTACCTGTTTACACACAAATATCACCTATTAATGCTGGGGTTGTGATAGACATAAACAAAGATGGAAACCTTGACTTTATAGGTGTTGGAAACAATTATGCAGCAGAAGTTGAAACCATAAGGTATGATGCCGGAACAGGCGTTGTTTTACTTGGTGACGGCAAAGGTAATTTCACTCACCTAAAACCTCATCAATCTAATTTTTTTGTCAATACAGATGATAAAGATATTGTACTTATTAAAAATACGGTAATTATTACTTCTAACAACTCAAAAACTAAACTTTTTAAATTAGTTAATTTGTAACGCTCTCTACTATAGATTTTTTAAAAAAGTCTAAAAAGCGTAAGCTGTGGGGAGAAAAAACGAAACAATATTTAATCAAAAACCAGAAGAATTTAAAAAAAACTTCTATATTTGAAAATTAAACAGGTTGCCAATTTAACACAACAACCTTGTGAAACTTAACAGATAGTAAATTACGTTTGACCAAAAAAGGTTTTAGTCTTACCTCCGTTTTTAAATTATTTCTATCTTTACATTAAATGCTTTTCAACAAACCTTACTTTATATAATTTCTCGTTGACACTAACATAATAACCGATTAAATGTTAAAAAAAATTGATTAATGGTTAAAAAATTTGCGTAGTTAAATAAAAAGATTTAATTTAGCAATCGAACTATTAATTATTAATTAAAAATTTTAAAATTATGAAAAAAATTTATGTTTTATTAAGCGCTGTGCTTCTTGGAACAGGATTGTATGCACAAGGTGATGATTGTGCAACAGCAATACCTGTAACTCCAGGAACATATACAGCAAATGGCCCAAATGCTGGTGGTGGCGCTACCAATATTTGCTTTGGCTCAGGTGGTACAAATGCTGATTGGTATTCTTTTACACCTACTTGTGATGCTACAATTACGGTAACATCAACTAACGACCCAAACTTAACTGACACTAGGTTAAGTATTTATACAGGAACTTGTGGTGCTTTAACTTGCGTTGCCAATGATGATGATGGAGGTACAGGTTTCACTTCAACAGTTTCAAACTTAAGTGTAACTGCAGGCGTTACTTATTACATAGAATGGGATGATCGTTGGTCAGGAAATGGATTCCTATGGGAATTAATATCTACTGCACCCACTGTAGGTGCTCTAGCTGCTAGCAACATTACCAATGTTGGAGCAGATTTAACTTGGACACCTTCGCCTAATGGTGAAACTTCTTGGACAGTTGAATATGGAATTGCTGGTTTTGCACAAGGGTCTGGTACAACTGTATCGGTATCAACAACGCCTGCTACAACACTTACTGGTCTTCAGCCTGAAACAACATATGATGTTTATGTTTTTGACCCTAACGATCCATGTACAATGACAATGATCTCTTTCACCACCTTACCTTTATGTCCAGTTCCTTTAGGAGTTAGTCATACATCTGGGGCATTAGATGCACAAATCAACTGGGCGCCAGGTGGTATAGAAACTATGTGGGATGTAGAGTATGGCAATACTGGCTTTGTTTTAGGTGGTGGTACTTTAGATGACAACCTAACCACAACTACAGATAACATA
>DQTE01000273.1 GCA_015662905.1 Crocinitomix sp.
TACTTATAGTTATCTGTTCCTATGGAGGTAATATAATCTTCTAAAACTTCTTCAATACTACCAGCAGACTCTAATTTTCCATTTTTTAAGTAAATACCTTTAGTGCAAAGTTTTCCTACTGCTTGCATATTGTGCGATACAAATATAACAGTTCGCCCCGATTGACTTACCTCACTCATTTTTCCAATACATTTATTTTGAAATTCTAGGTCTCCCACAGCTAGAACTTCATCAACTACTAAAATATCAGGTTCTAAGTGTGCTGCTACGGAAAATCCCAAACGAACCAACATGCCTGAGGAATATCTTTTAACGGGTGTGTTGATATAAGCTGCACATCCCGAAAATTCAATAATTTCATCTAACTTGGCTGTTATTTCTTTTTTGGTCATACCTAAAATAGAACCATTTAAATAAATATTTTCCAAACCAGTTAATTCGGGGTGAAAACCAGTACCAACTTCTAATAAAGAGGCAATTTTACCTTTAATTTTTATTTCTCCTTCAGTGGGAGATGTAATTCGAGATAAAAGTTTTAACAAAGTAGATTTTCCTGCTCCATTTCTTCCAATCACGCCCAAAACATCACCTCTATTTAGTTCAAAGTTTACATTTCTTAACGCCCAAATATAACCGTCAGTTTTAGAAGAAGTTCTATCATTTTCCTCACCAATTTTTAAATACGGGTCATCTTTACCTCTTAATTTTGCCCACCATCTGTTTAAATCATGTGAGAGTGTGCCAGTACCAACCGTACCTAATTTATACTGTTTTCCTAAATTTGTTATTTGTAATATTTTTTCGCTCATATATTTTAAACAGTATCCATAAAGTTTTTTTCTACTTTATTAAAAATGTATATACCTACCATTAAAACAACAAATGTAATAACAATAGAATATATTAAGGCAGCGTTGTAAATTGTTCCGCCGAGAGGTCCCAAAAAGGAATATCTTACTCCTTCTATGTAGGATGAAATTGGATTACCTATAATTGCAGTTTGCATCCATTGTGGTTTATCGTCTAAACTGGCAAAGGGTGTGATTACCGTTGACATAAACATTAATAGCTGTACACCAAATTGCACTAAAAATCTTAAATCCCAGTATTTAGTGGTTAAAGAGGAAATAATTAAACCAAATCCTAGTCCCATCATACTTGCTAACAAAAAATATACGGGTAAAAATACAAGTGTCCAATTTGGTTGGATAGCCTCTGAAATAGAAAACTCATAAACGTAAACAACTAATAGCAATAACAGTTGTACACCCAGTTTAAAATAATTTGTAATGACCACTGATAAAGGTGCTATGATTCTGGGAAAATAAACTTTACCAAAAACATTTGCATTTGCTCTAAATGTTTCTGAAGTTTTAAGGAGAGTGTCTGAAAACAAGTTCCAAATAATAGTTCCTGTTAAATAAAAACTAATTTGAGGAATTCCATTTGGTCCCATATTTCCAATTTTACCAAATACAAATAATAATACAAGTGTTTGAAAAATAGGTTGAATCACAAACCAAATTGGACCCAATATAGTTTGCTTAAATTCTTTAACAAAATCACGTCTAACCAATAAAAATAATAAATCTTTGTACTGTATAAGTTCTTTTATTAAAGAAGTATTCTTTTTTGTTGATGTTATTACTTGCGTCCATTTATTAGACTCCATTGTTTTTTTTAGCAAATATATTACATTTACGATTAATTGTTGAAAAAAAATATTTTTTATACGAAAAAACCAACCTTTTGTTTAATTTAGCGTCATATTTAACACGAATGTAAACCATTTTTATGAAAAATATTTTATTTCTTTTAGTTCTGTCTTTTATTTCATACACAATAACAGCTCAAACAGGGCCTGGAGGTGTAGGTAACAGTACATCAAATCCGTATTGGATAGATATTCACACAAATGGTGGGGCAAATGGTGCTGCCGTTTCTTCAGTTACAGATTACTCAGGTAATGGAACGAATGCTGTACAATCGGTTTTAACAGAACAACCAATTTTTACAACAAATGCTGTAAATGGTAGGTCAGCCTTAACCTTTAATGGAGGGCAGTGCTTGATTTCACCAGCGGTTTCAAATATAAATTCGCCCAGTTATATCAATTATTATGTTGTTGCTCAAATTAATGACTATGCTACATTATCAATGCCTTTTAACATAGACTATGGAACTCCGTATTATTTAGATGCTTTTAGTGGTTTATTGGTTCAAAGTGGCTCAATAAAATCTTATGGTAGAAATTTATCTAACGGCTTAAAAAGAGCAGAAATTGGAAATCCTGCTGGGTTTAATGTTTTTGAGAGCAGATATGATTTAACTGCTACCGAATTAACCTCAAGATTGAATTTTTTAACTACAAATACAGAAATTAATGTTAATAAACCTAGTCCTTCAACAAATCAAGGCTTTTGGCTTGGAGGTAAATCTGGTCTTTATAACATCAGTGGCCTTATTTCAGAGGTTTTTGTTTTTAATTTTCAACTAAATACCGCACAGGAAAAGATTGTTCAAAATTATATCTCAGCTAAATTCGGAACAACCATTACTAATGATATGTATGCTTATGAAACCACTTACGGATTAGGGGTTGTTGGAATTGGACAAGATGACGCTAGTAATAACCATTTAACATCACAAGGAAATGGTGTTGTAAGAATCTCAAAAAACACGTTAAATAATGGAGATTATTTATTTATTGGACATGATGATGTACCACTAAGCTCTATGGCTTTTGATGTTCCTGTAAGTATGGTAAACGGTGCTAGATTTCAGAGAGTTTGGAGAGCAGATGAAACTGTGGATATTGGAACAATTACTTTAGTGTTTGATTTAGACCCTTCAACTGATTTCTCTGCTGACCCAAATAATTACAGACTGTTAATTGACCA
>DQTE01000217.1 GCA_015662905.1 Crocinitomix sp.
AGAATTCCATACCATATCTGTTTTCCGAAGCTATATTTCTAGGGATAGTTCGTATTATTGGAATACCTGCATCCGTTTGTTGATTAGTATTTTCTCTTATAAACTGAAAAACATTATTTGTATAATTATAATAAACAGAAGTATTGAAAGTAATTTTACTCCATTTTTTTAAATAACCTAAATCTAACCCATTAACATAAGATGGGTCTAAATTTGGATTACCTTGAAAAATATTTGTTTGACTATATCTAGTAGCAAAAGGATTTAAAAAATATGGATGTGGCCTTCTAATTCTACGGTTGTAACCAAGAGTAAGATCACTTTTATCAGATATTTCATACGCAAGATTTAGTGTTGGAAACCATTCTGTATAATTTTTATTATTAGGTGTTTCTTGACTAACTATTTCAATATTTGTGTGTTCAACTCGCAAACCTAATAAAGCAGAAAATTTGCCGAATTTATTTCCATACTGTGTGTAAAACGCTGTAGTTTTATCTTGAAAAGTGAAAAAATTAGAAATATTATCATTTCTTAAATATGTTCCGTTAATTTGTTCTTCGTTTAAAGCATAATTGGTTTTAATATTGTTTTTACTGTATTTTAAACCAACTTCAAATTGTGAGTTTTCACCAATTGGTAGTACATAATCCGTTTTAAAACTAAAGCCTTTGGTATCTTCCAAAGCTTTTGTTTTTTCTTTTAAAGCAATATTTGGAGTTGGTTTAAATTCTTCACCAATTACTGTAGCATATTCATCATTGTTACTAAAATCATAAGAAAAATCTAAGCTAAATCTATGTCCATTTCCTTTTAATTTTTGCGTGAAATTAAATTTATATTCCAAATTTTCACTTTTTCTATTTTCCAATTCGTTTCTAGTATCAAGTCCTGTTTCAATATGATTGGTGTTTAAAGTAGAAAGTATAATACCTGTATTTGCATCTCGATCTGAATTTCTATAAGAAATACTTCCTGTAAGGGATGACTTATCAGTAATACTATAAGTAACTCCAAAACGAGTATTAAAACTATTGGTTAATCTATCATAAGTTCTATTTTCTATTCCAAAACGATTGGTGTTTTCAAGTAAATAGGTGTTTTCAAAAAAGGCTTTTCCTGGCACATCATAATAACTATAACCATTGGTGTTAAAAAAATTAAATTTATTTACTCGATAATTAAAATTTGTAGACACACCATAACCTTTAAAATTAGCTGTATTGGTGCTTATTGTCCCATTTAAACCTTGTGCTTTTCCTTTTCGTAATATAATATTAATAATTCCTGCAGTTCCTTCAGCTTCATATCTTGCAGAAGGAGAAGTAATAACTTCTACCTTTTTAATTGCATCAGCAGGTAATTGTCGTAAAGCTTCATCTGCACTAAAATTAGTAGGTTTACCATCAATTAAAATTCTCACATTTTCATTACCTCTTAAACTAACTTTCCCTTCGACATCTACGGTAACTGAAGGCACATTATCTAAAACATCAGACGCAGTTCCTCCTTTTACAGTCATATCTTTACCAACGTTATATATTTTTTTATCTAAACGAATTTCTACAGTGCTTTTTTCGGCAATAATTTCAATTTCATCTAAAGACTCAGTATCTTCAACTAAAGCAATTGTACCCAAATCAATATCTTTAGTAAAGGTTTTAATCCCTAAATCTTTTGTTTTGAATGAAATAAATTCCACCAATACTTGGTAAGTTCCTTTTTTAATTTGGATATCAAAAATCCCTTTTAAATTTGTAATTCCACCAGTAACAGTAGTCTTATCAACTGGTTTTAGTATTACGGTAGCATATTCTAATTTCTGATTAGAATTCACTTCAACCACAGTACCAGAAACACTTATTTTTTGAGCGTTGGCATAAAAACCAAATAGCAATAAAGAAATAAATACTATTTTAGAAAAGGTGTTTTTTGTACTTATCATGTTTTTAAAATTAAAATCGTTCAAAAGTAAACAATTTTATTTAGAGATTCTAGAATCAAAAAACACACAAATTAAAATAATAATTTGTGTGTTTTAGTTCAAAATTTACAGCTAACAATTACAACTCTCTACGGTTATCACTAGAGTTTGTGTCAATTAATTTATTATAAGGATCAACACCAACTTCTTTTGGTTTTTTATCTACAGTAATAATTAGGTGATTATTTATCTCCGTTATTTTATGTTTTTTAAAATAAAGAATTGTTTCTTTCTTTTTCCCATCTACTTCTTCTTCTCCAAAAATAGCAACATCAATATAATCAGCTAAAGGAACAGAATAAAGTGGCTTTTTCATTTTTTCTGTTTTGTATTGAATAGAATCTATTTTATTATCACTATAATATTTTTTTCCTTTTTCATTGTTTCTATATTTAGAAACATTGAATTCAAAATCAACTAAAAACTTTCCATTATCTAACTCAGTAAATTTTGCTTTTTCAATTCTGTTTTTATACAAAGTAATAGTTTCAAACATATCTTTAATTACGTATTGTAATGAATCTGGTGTAGCTTTACGTATATAATCTACCATTTCTAAAGAAGTAGTATATGGTGGTTCTTGAAACTTCACTTTTTCTACATATTCTTTTAAAGCATTGTTTAG
>DQTE01000322.1 GCA_015662905.1 Crocinitomix sp.
ACTTACAATTCCCAACCAAATCTTTTGGTTAAAACAGTATTGATTAAAGCCGTTAGTCTATCGTTTTTTATTTGAGATAAAACATCACTCACAAAAGCCTGTACAAGTAAATGACGCGCTTTTGGTTTAGAAATTCCTCTGGTTTGCAAGTAAAATATAGCCTGTTCATCAAGCTGTCCTGTGGTAGAGCCGTGTGAACACTTTACATCATCAGCATATATTTCCAACTCTGGCTTTGCATTTATTTTAGCGTAGTCAGACAGTAATATATTGCCATTTTCTTGAAAAGCATTAATTTTTTGAGCATCTTTTTGCACCACAACCCTACCGTTAAAAGTCCCTGTTGAATGTTCATCTAAAACATATTTATATTTTTCATCACTCATACAGTTTGGCACAAGTTGATTAACAAAGGTGTGGTTATCTATAACTTGCTTATCTTTGGCAATGATTGCGCCATTAAGATAAGTTTCGCAATTTTGTCCTTCAACCTCAATATTTAAGTTGTTTCTAACCAATAAACCGTTTAGAGTTATGGTATTAATTTTAAAAGTTGAGTTTGCCTGCTGTCTGACATATTCTGTAGCAATGTGGTAACCAGTCTCTATTTGAAGTTTATCTAAAACTATTTGTGCATTGTCACCAACATACACTTGAGTAATATGATTTGTTAAACATTGGTTAGCGTTTATACTTACAAATGTGGTAATGATGTGTGCAGATGAAGAACTTTCAGACTCAATAATTAATCGAGTGTTTGAAATAATGTTATCACCAGTTTGAACGTATAGCACTTGCACAGATGTTTGCCAATTAACATTTTTAGGAACAGAAATGACAGTTGCTTTTTCAACAAAAGCTGTATTGATATGGTCAAAAATTAAATTTTTAGCCTTAGGGTTTAAGGTTATATCTCCTAATCCTTTGTTAGCCGTGTCATTTTCAATAGCCTCAACCGATAGTGTAATGATATTAACCAAATCCAAATCAAAAGATGATAAATCAGAGCGTACAAGCCCGTTTTCAACCACAATAAATTGCGTTGAAACAATGTATTTTTCAATATCCTTATGATTGATGACAGTATCCTTAGGCGCACTATACTTTTGATTGGTAATTTTACCTAAACGGGTGTATTTCCAATATTCATCTTTGGTAGTTGGAAATTCTAATTGATTTAAGTTGTCAAATGCCTTTTTTTGAATATCAACCGTTGAGTTAAAAGTTAAGTTTTCAATAAAACTATCTACTTTTGATTTTGTCATTGTGTTCATTTGTCAAAGTTATTTAGTCAACCAATCGTATCCTTTTTCTTCTAATTTTAAAGCAAGTTCTGGTCCACCAGTCTTTACAATTTTACCGTCAGCCAATACGTGAACAAAATCTGGTTTTATATAGTCTAATAAACGTTGATAGTGAGTAATTAAAACCACGGCATTGTTTTCATTTTTTAATTGATTAACCCCTTTGGCAACAATTCGTAAGGCATCAATATCCAAACCAGAATCTGTTTCGTCTAAAATAGAAAGTTTAGGCTCAAGCATTGCCATTTGAAAAATTTCATTTCTTTTTTTCTCACCACCTGAAAAGCCCTCATTAACTGAACGTGATGCCAATTTGGCGTCTAATTCAACAATTTTAGATTTTTCTCTCACCATTTTCATAAAATCTTTAGCAGAAATAGGTTCTTCTTTTCTGTAGGCTTTTATTTCGTTAAGTGCTGTTCTTAAAAAATTAATATTTGACACCCCCGGTATTTCAACAGGATATTGAAAGGCTAAAAATAAGCCTTCTTTTGCTCTTTCGTCAGCCTCTAAGTTTAGTAAATTTATACCGTCAAAATCAACCTCACCTTCGGTTACCTCATAACCATCTTTACCTGATATTACTGATGCTAAAGTTGATTTTCCAGCACCATTAGGTCCCATTATAGCGTGAACTTCTCCTGCCTTTACTTCAAGGTTTAAACCTTTTAAAATTTCTTTTCCATCTTCCTCAATTTGAGCATGAAGATTTTTTATATTTAATAATGTTTTCATTTTCTATCGATTTGTCAATTGATACTATCCTACACTGTTTTCTAATGAAATGGCTAATAATTTTTGAGCCTCAACAGCAAATTCCATGGGTAATTTATTTAAAACTTCCTTACAATATCCGTTTACAATTAAACTGATGGCTTTTTCTTCAGAAATTCCTCTTTGTTTACAGTAAAAAATTTGGTCTTCACCAATTTTTGAGGTAGTGGCTTCATGTTCTAACTTTGCTGAATTATTATGACATTCAATATAAGGGAATGTGTGTGCCCCAGATGTGTCTGTCATTAATAAACTATCACATTGAGTGAAATTTCGGGCATTATTTGCATTTTTATGAATTTGAATTAATCCACGGTATGAATTATTAGAAAAACCTGCCGAAATTCCTTTAGAAATTACAGTGCTCTTAGTGTTTTTACCTAAATGAATCATTTTAGTACCCGTATCAGCTTGCTGATAATTGTTTGTAACCGCTACAGAATAAAACTCTCCAATAGAATTATCACCTTTTAAAATACAAGAGGGGTATTTCCAAGTTACAGCAGACCCTGTTTCAACTTGTGTCCAACTTACTTTTGAATTGGTGTGGCAAATAGCCCTTTTAGTTACAAAGTTATAAATACCACCTTTGCCGTCTTTGTCGCCTGGATACCAATTCTGAACCGTAGAGTATTTTATTTCGGCGTTATCCAAGGCAATCAACTCTACAACTGCAGCATGTAACTGATTTTCGTCTCTTTGAGGTGCTGTACAACCCTCTAAATAAGACACGTAACTTCCTTCATCAGCAATCAGTAAAGTACGTTCAAACTGTCCAGTTCCAGATTCGTTAATTCTAAAATAGGTAGATAATTCCATAGGACATCTAACACCTTTAGGTATATAGCAAAATGAGCCGTCTGAAAATACAGCTGAGTTTAAAGCTGCATAAAAGTTATCAGATGAAGGCACAACAGTTCCAAGATATTTTTTTACTAAATCAGGGTGTTTTTCAACCGCTTCCGAAAAAGCCATAAATATAATACCTAACTCCTCTAATTTTTCATTAAAAGAAGTCGCAACTGATACAGAGTCCATTACAAAATCAACCACAGTTTCAGTCCCTGTAAGTTTTTTTTGCTCTTCCATTGAAATTCCCAATTTTTTCATGGTTTCTTTCAATTCTGGCTCTACATCATCCCAACTTTCGTATTTTTTTTTAGGCGCAGAAAAGTATGAAATTTCTTGAAATTTTGGTTTTTTGTAGTTTACATGCGCCCATTCAGGTTCAACCATTTTTTGCCAAATTCTAAAGGCATTTAACCTATATTCTAATAGCCATTCTGGTTCATTTTTCTTTTTAGAAATTAGTCTAATGACTCCTTCATTTAACCCAACAGGTATTTTTTCTGATTCTATATCAGTAGTAAAACCAAATTCGTATTCTTGGTTTTGTAAATCTTTTGCTAATTCTTCTTCTGTATATTCAGTCATTTGTGTCTAAAATTAAAGAGAGAAACTTTCGCCACATCCGCAAGTTCTCCCTGCATTTGGATTGTTAAATACAAACCCTTTTCCGTTTAATCCTCCACTATAATCCAAGGTAGTACCCACTAAGTACAAAACACTTTTTTTATCAATAACCACCTTAATTCCATTGTCTTCAATGACTTTATCATCTTCTTTTATGTCCGTATCAAAAGTTAATCGATACATTAACCCAGAACATCCTCCACCATCAACGCCAACACGTATAAAAGCATCTTTTTTGCCCTCTTCTGCCATTAATTCAATTGCCTTTTTTTTTGCCACATCTGTTAC
>DQTE01000213.1 GCA_015662905.1 Crocinitomix sp.
CAGGTAACTCTATTAATTTTGCTTCTGGCACCCAAGTCCCTTGAGATGAGAAATGTTTTAATCTTAACATAAATATCCATATACCTGGAGTGTAAAGTATTGTCATTAAAATATACGAAATAATAGCCTGAATAATTTTTTTCCGGACATAATTACGTTTAAATAATAAAAGAATAATAATTTGTGTTAGAATAATGTAACCACTTAAATAATGTGTGTAAAGCAACAACGCATTTATGACAGCTAACTGAAAAAAATTAGCTTTGTCATTAAAAATAAAATCAAATAATTGGTTAAAAGCTGCTACTGTTAAAAGAACGAGTAATGAATAAGTTCTTGCTTCTAATGAATGGTAATGTATTTGGGTTGAAAAAATATACAAGAAAACTACTAAAATGGCAAATGGTTGTTTAACTATTTTTTTTGAAAATTGATATAAAATTGGAATGGTTATAATGCTAAAAATAAGAGACAAACTTCTAACAGCTAAAGGAGATATACCAAATAATTTTATCCAAAAATGGAGTAAGATAAAATGTAACGGAGGATTGTTTTCTTGTGTAAAAATAACGAATAAATCTGACAAATCTTTTTGTGCATGAAAAATAGAGAAAGGCTCATCTAAATCAATTGGAAAAGAGTTAATAAAAGGTAAACAAACAATTAATTGTAATAAAATAAAAGCCCCTATCAAATGACTACCCCTGTATTTATTTAACATATTTCTCAAATATTAGTTCAAACTTATTAAATTTGAAGCAAACAAACTAATATAATTTAATTTAAAACCAGTTAAAAATGAAAGATGTTTTTATTATTGACGCTATTAGAACAGCTGTAGGCAATTTTGGAGGTACATTATCAACCGTTAGAACAGATGATTTGGGGGCTATAGTGATGAAGGAATTAATGAAAAGAAATAACTATTTTGACCCAAAAGAAATTGAGGACGTAATTTTTGGATGTGCCAACCAAGCTGGTGAAGATAATAGAAACGTAGCCAGAATGAGTTTATTATTGGCAGATTTACCTTGGACTATAGGAGGAGAAACGATTAACCGATTATGTTCTTCAGGTATGGCCTCTACAATAAATGCAACAAGAGCAATTAAGGACGGGGCAGGTGATATATATATAACTGGTGGGGTAGAAAATATGACCAGAGGTCCTTGGGTAATATCTAAAGTTTCTAAACCATTTGGTAGAGATGCTCAAATGCACGACTCTAGTTTTGGGTGGCGTTTTATCAATCCAAAAATGAAGGAATTATATGGCACACATGGCATGGGAGAAACTGCTGAAAACTTGGTTGAGTTATATAAAATATCAAGGGAAGACCAAGATAAATTTGCCTATTGGAGTCAAATGAAAGCCAGTAAAGCACAAGAATCTGGAAGATTAGCTGAGGAGATAGTTCCTGTAGAAATTCCACAAAGAAAAAAAGAACCTATAATTTTTAAAGATGATGAATTTATAAAACCTAATACTACGCTAGAAATTTTAGGCAAATTAAGACCTGCTTTTAAGAAAGAAGGTGGTTCTGTAACGGCAGGTAATTCATCAGGTTTAAATGACGGTGCAGTTGCTTTATTGATTGCAGGTGAAGATGCTGTTAAAAGAAATTGTATGAAACCAATGGCTAGAATTGTATCGGCAGCCGTTGCAGGTGTTGAACCACGCATTATGGGAATAGGACCTGTTTACGCCTCTGAAAAAGCATTGAGACGCGCTGGTTTATCTTTACAAGATATGGATATTATTGAAATTAATGAGGCTTTTTCTGCTCAAGTTCTGGCCTGTACACGTAAAATGGGGCTTGAAGACAATGACCCAAGAATTAACCCTAATGGAGGTGGCATTGCCATTGGTCACCCTTTAGGAATGACAGGTGGACGTATTTTGCAAACAGCAGCCATAGAATTACAAAAAACAGGGGGGAAATATGCCCTAGTAACTATGTGTATTGGTGTTGGTCAAGGGTACGCTACAATTATTGAAAGAGTTTAAGTGTGATATTTATTTAAAAAAAGCACCTAAATTGATTAGGTGCTTTTTTTTTGTTATATTTTTGAAAATAATTTTTATAAAAGTAGTTATGGATTTTAATTCAATTGAATTCAATGTTGATTTTTTATATTAACTTATTTTACACTAATAGTAATTAACATATTTTATACGAGTATTAGAGTATGATTAATCAGACACCGTAATATTCATTCATTAATTTATATATAATTTTCAGATTTAAGTAAATAAATTTATCAAAATCAAAATTATATCAATTACAACTGCAATAAGGCTTGAATATACAATGTATTTCATTGGCGCAACGGCTAATATCATTGATAGAGCTGCCATAGTTGATACTGCTAAAAATGCCAATTGAACCGTTGAATGTATGGCGCCTGCACCAACTGCAATACCTGCTAATATACCTACAACAAGCAATAGCATTGAAATGATTCCATATCTATTGATATTAGGATCAAAAAAAATGTTATCTAAAAATTTTACTCCTGTTAATTCGTTGTCTTTTTCTGTTGTCATAATAATTAAGTTTTAGTTTAACACCAAACTTAATAAAATCTAACTAATAAAAAAATGACATTTATCATATCAAAAAGTTGTTTAAAGTTTTACTTTAAACAACTTCCAATAAAAAAGTCTTAACCAAGGCTAAGACTTTTAGATAAGTTTTATGAAAAACACTTTGCTTTAATTTTTTACATCAAAACCGTTTTTTATAAGATATCAATTTTAAAACAAATGTTATCTTTCTTCCATTGGAATGTAATCTCTAGCATTCTCTCCAACATATACTTGTCTTGGTCTTCCAATTGGATCTTTACTTTCAAGCATCTCTTTCCATTGCGCAATCCAACCTGGTAAACGACCTAATGCAAACATAACCGTGAACATTTCTGTCGGAATACCAATAGCTCTATAAATGATTCCAGAGTAAAAGTCTACATTTGGATATAAGCCTCTTGATTTAAAGTACTCATCTTCTAAGGCTACTTTCTCTAATTTTTTTGCAATTTCTAAAGCAGGATCAACAATACCTAATTTTGCTAATACATCATCAGCGGCTTTTTTAATTATTAATGCTCTTGGGTCAAAATTCTTATATACTCTATGTCCAAATCCCATTAATCTAAAGGGGTCTGATTTATCTTTTGCTTTAGCTACCCACTTATCAACATCACCGCCATCAGCTTCAATAGCTTCTAGCATTTCAATAACCGCTTGATTTGCGCCTCCGTGTAGAGGTCCCCATAGCGCAGAAACACCAGCTGAAATTGAGGCATACAAATTGGCTTGTGATGAGCCAACTATTCTTACAGTTGATGCAGAACAGTTTTGCTCATGATCGGCGTGTAAAATTAATAATTTATTTAAGGCACTTGCTACTACTGGGTCAACTTCAAATTCTTCAGTAGGCATTCCCCAAGTCATATACATAAAGTTTTCTATATATTCCAAATCATTTTTTGGATACATAAAAGGATGACGTACTGAGTTTTTATATACCATTGCAGCTAAAGTAGGTAACTTAGCTATCAACCTGTGCATAGTTAATTCAAACGCTTCCTCAGATCTGTTAGGGTCTTGTGATTCTGGATAAAAGGTTGACATTGAACAAATCATTGAAGCCAAAATCCCCATAGGATGTGCTTTTGCAGGATAAGCTTCAAAAAATCTTTTCATATCCTCATGAACCAACGTATGTTTAGATATACTTATTTTAAAACTTTCATACTGACTCTTAGTAGGTAAGTTACCATATAACAATAAATAACAAACTTCTAAAAAAGATGCTTTATCTGCTAATTGCTCAATTGGATAACCTCTGTACCTTAAAATACCCTCTTCTCCATTTAAAAATGTAATTGCACTATTACAAGACCCTGTATTTTTAAATCCTCTATCTAAAGTGATGTATCCAGTTTGTGCTCTTAATTTTGAAATATCAATTGCTTTTTCATTTTCAGTTCCTGTAATAATTGGTAGTTCTATGGTTTCCCCATCTAATTCAAGTTTAGCTATTTCACTCATTTTTTTATTTATGTATTTATTATTAATAATTATGACCGCATAAATATAATTCAAAAATCTATATTATTATCTATAAAAATGAAGTTTTTTTACGAATTTTATCCCTTTGTATATACGTTAAGTAAAAATATAACTAATTTCGGGTTTAATGAAAGTTATTTCTGTAAACATTGGGGCAAAAAACATTGTAAACTGGAAAGGAAAGAGAGTACAAACTGGGATATTTAAAAAGCCTGTAAATCAAATTGTTTTAAATTTAAACTATGTAAAGAATGATATAGTAGTGGATACAAATCATCATGCAGGATTAGACAAGGCATGTTATATCTATTCATATCAAAGTTACGGTTATTGGAAAAAACTTTATCCTAAATTATCTTTGGATTTTGGAATGTTTGGTGAAAATGTAACCATTGATAAATTAGATGAATCTAAAATATTTATAGGTGATATATATAAATTGGGAGATGCCACTGTACAAGTCACTCAACCCAGACAGCCTTGCTTTAAATTAGGTATTAGATTTGGTAATCAAAAAATTGTTAAACAATTTATTAATGCGCCCTTTCCGGGGGTATATTTAAAAGTAATTGAAAAAGGTAAGGTTGCGCCAAATGATAAATTTCAGTTGATAGAACGCCAACACGAAACATTAAGTATTATTGAGGTTTGGAACTTAATTTATAAACAAAATGTTACTTCTGATGAGATAAATTTTGCCTTATCTCTCCCCTATCTTGCTGACGCTTGTAAAAAAAGTTTAGCTAAAAAACACACATAAAGTATGAATATTTTAAAGCATAGATATTTATTTTTTAGTATATTACTGTTCATTTTTATTTATGTATCAATTTCAATTGTTAATCATTATGTATTTAGAACTTACGCTTTAGATTTGGGAGCTTATACTAATGCTTTGTACGATTATTCTCATTTTCAATTTAATGACAGTACTGTTTTTAAAAATTCTGCAGAAAATTTACTAGCAGATCATTTTGACCTATATCTGATACTTATCTCTCCTCTTTCGCTCATTTTTAAAGGTTACACATTACTGATTATTCAAATTATAATGATTCCTATTGGAGGCATAGGTATTTATAAACTTTTTAATCAAAGTAAAATAGGACTTTTTGCTTGTATATATTTTTTATCATTTTTTGGTGTTTTTTCAGCCATATCTTTTGACTATCATAGTAATGTTATTGCAAGTTGTATTATTCCATGGTTATTTTTACATATAAAACGTCAAAATATAAAAGTTTCTGTTCTATTATTTTTACTTATTTTAATCGCTAAAGAAAATATGGCCCTTTGGACATTTTTTATTTCTGCAGGGCTTTTTATTATATACAGAAAAAACACTAAAATTAAACGATTATCCTTTATTTTTATGATGTTTAGTGTAGTTTATTTTTATTTAGTTATCAGTGTGTTTATGCCCTATTTCTCTAATACTGATAGCTATCATCATTTTCATTACTCATCACTCGGAAATACCCCCTTTGACGCTTTATTGTATATGATATCACACCCTATTCAAACCATTAAAACACTTTTTATTAATCATAATTTTTCAATTAATGGAGACTATGTAAAACTAGAGCTTCATCTATTTTTAATTATCTCAGGTTTACCAATTTTATTAAAAAATCCTGCCTACCTTATTATGTTAATACCTATATATTTTCAGAAACTATTTCATGACAATATTGAAATGTGGGGAATTCATAACCATTACTCTGTTGAATTTGCGCCTATTTTGGCAATAGGCATCTTCTCTGTTTTAAAAGACATTAAAAAAGAAAAATTAAGACACATTTTAATCTATTTAGTTATTTTATTTAACATTATTTGTACCATCAGATTAATGGATAACACAGTATATTTTAGTAACAAATCTAAAATTAGAATTTACAAAAAATCTCACTATACAAGAGAATATGATATTTTTAAAGTACATACAGCTTTAAACCATCTACCAAAAGATGCAATTATATCCAGTCAATCACCTTTTGTACCTCATTTGGCTTATAGAGATAAAATATATCAATTTCCTATTATCAAAGATGCTCAGTATATTATATTGTCAGATTTTGAATCATCTTATCCAATTGACTCACTCGAATTTAAACACAAAAAGAATGAATTGTTAAACTCAAACCAGTGGAAGATAGAATATGATAAGGAGGGGTTATTAATACTTAAAAGGTCTTAATCAGATGACATCCAATGGCAGAATTCAACATGCAAATGCAACTTTTTTGAAATTCCCTCAATTTTTGAAACTGTTCTCAAAATAAGCATCTAAAATAAATTAGTTAAATTTGTCAACTATGATAAAAATAATTGAAAATAAATCAGAAATAGCAGCTGGTACGAGAGGTGCTAGTTTGGGCATAGGAGCAATGAAAGTTGTTTCTCAAACCTTGCAAGATGGTTTTTTCGGTGAATTTGAAACTATAAATATCGCAAATGAAAATCAGTTATTAAACTTTTCTACACCCTATAATTTTGCCAAAAGAATAGATGGTTTGGTTAAAATTTACAACCGCACCTGTAACACAATATCTGAAGTTTTATCTGAAAAAAAATTCCCTCTTGTGTTATCAGGTGACCATGCTTGTGCAGGAGGCACCATTGCAGGTGTAAAAAAAGCCTTTCCAAATAAACGTTTGGGTGTCATTTGGATTGATGCTCATGCCGATATACATACGCCTTATACAACACCTAGCGGAAACATACACGGCATGCCTTTGTCCACAGCTTTAAATGAAGACAATCTTGAAGCACAAATTAACCAATTAGATGATAAAACTATTAAATACTGGAATGATTTAAAACAAACAGGAGGCATTGCCCCAAAAATAAACGTCAATGATATTATTTATATCTCTGTAAGAGATACTGAAAAACCTGAAGATGATTATTTAAGGCGTCATCAAATCAAAAACTACTCAGTTAATGAAATAAGAACAAAAGGAAGAGATAATGTTTTAACTGAAATACAGAGTAAACTTGAAAACTGTGACATCATTTACGTGTCTTTTGACGTAGATTCAATGGATTGTATTTTAGTAAGTAAAGGTACAGGAACACCTGTAGAAAACGGATTAAGTCCTGATGAAGCTAATTTTTTTTTAACTGAATTTGCCAAATGGAATAAAACCGCTTGCATTGAATTTGTCGAAATCAATCCATGCTTAGATGATAAAATAAATAAAATGGCTGAAACTGCTTATAGTATATTGAAAAAAACAGCTGAAGGAATAAAAAGTAGATTTAAATAATTTCTAATTGATGACAATCTTTTTTTCTATAATACCTTCTATAGCTGTAACCCTTAATATGTAAATACCTTTAGGTAAATCAATCACATTAATAACATGTTTATTGGTTTCTATAACTTTTTGACCACTAATATTAAAAAGCTGAGCTTTTAAAAAGTTATCTGTAACAATATTTAAAAATGACGTTGTAGGATTTGGATATACTTTTACCAAAACGCTTTGTTTAACTTTACTAACAGATAAAGGGTCGTTAGTTGTAATTTTTACATTATCTATTCCTAAAATATAAGCATCTGTAGAAACATTTTTAAAAGCCACATAAACACCTTGATTGGCGTACCCAAAATCAAAAAGATCATAAACATAACTTGTCCAATAAGGAGATTCGTTTTCAATCATCACTATAGTATCTGTAAAACTATTTGGGTTAGTATCTGTTGTTGAAATCAATACAATATAACTATCAGGAAAAGTGGCATCAAAAGATTTAGCATCCCAGCTTAACATATTACCACCTCCTAAAAGATTTAATTGTGGCGTTATTAAATAGTCTTCGCTTGAAGCAGGATTTTCATAATAAGATGTACTAGCAGCACAAGTATCAAAAACAGTAGTAAAACCTATCCAAGCTGATGTAAACTGACTCACAGAATTATTAGGAATATTTCCATCAACATCAACAACTGTCCAACTTGCTGGAATACCAGAGGTAAAATCTTCATCAATAAGTGTTATTTGAGCGTTTAAACCTAAAACAAAAAATGTTAACGCTCCAGTAAGTAGTAATTTCATTTTATCTTTTATTTTAAGCGAAAGTAATCAAAGTATTGTTAATAACATTCAAAAACTTATCAAAAAAATGTTAATATCAACTCAACTAAAAGGATTAAATTTGTGTACTTAATACGTTAAATCAAAATTCATGACGGCAATTACTAAATCTACCTATGCTTTTCCTCACCAAATAGGTATTTACAATGGAAAAGTAAGAGATGTTTATTATTTAGAAAACGATTTTATTGTTATTGTAGCATCAGACAGAATATCAGCATTTGACCATATTTTACCTAAGGGCATACCCTACAAAGGTCAAGTTTTAAATCAATTGGCAGCTAAGTTTTTAAAAGCAACAGAAGATATTGTACCAAATTGGATGATAGATACTCCTGACCCTTCTGTAGCTGTTGGGCACAAATGCGAACCTTTTAAGGTGGAAATGGTGATAAGAGGTTATATGTCGGGACATGCTGCTAGAGAGTATAAAGCTGGGAAAAGAATATTATGTGGCGTGAAATTACCTGAAGGAATGAAAGAAAATGATAAATTCCCTACCCCAATAATTACACCTGCAACTAAAGCTGAGGAAGGTCATGATGAAGATATTTCAAGAGAGGCAATTATTGCACAAGGCATTGTTTCAGAACAAGACTATAAACAGCTTGAAGCATATACTTATGCTTTGTTTGAAAGAGGAACTCAACTTGCGGCAGATAAAGGATTAATTTTAGTAGATACTAAATATGAATTTGGAAAAAAAGATGGGAAAATTTATCTAATAGATGAAATTCATACGCCTGACTCTTCTCGTTACTTTTATGCTGATGGTTATGAAGAAAGACAAGCTAAAGGTGTGCCACAAAAACAATTGTCAAAAGAATTTGTTAGACAATGGCTTATTGAACACAATTTTCAAGGATTGAAAGGGCAAACTATGCCCGATATGCCAAATGATTTTGTTAGTTTAGTGTCGGAAAGGTATATAGAATTATATGAGAAAATAACAGGGGAAACCTTTATAAAAGCTGATAATACTGATATAGAAAACCGCATTAAAACTAATGTGTTAAAATGGATTGAATCAGTTTATTAAGATAATATAAACGTTTTAATTTGTTGTTATATTTTTGAATTAATACAATAAAAAGGCAAGGTTTATGTTACCATTTAAACAATTCTACTTATAAGTTCAATGATGAAAAATGTTTTTGTTTTCTTGTTAATTATTAATAATACATTCTCTTTTGCAAAAAAGATAGAGGTAGATACATTTTTAGTACGAAAAGAAAATGACATAGCAAAAGCCTTAGAAACTTTAAGGCAATCTAAAAGCAATACAGAATTAGAATTAAATAATATTTCGTTAATATCAGAGTTAAAAGACATATTTTCAAGCCCAAATTTATTTGATTATGAGTTTACAAAACTAACAACAATGTCAACCATAATGCCAGATGATAAATCTTTCAGGCTTTTTAATTGGAACATTGAAAATGAACAACAAATACACTCTCATTACTGTTTTCTGGTTAAAAAAGGAAGAAACGGCAAAAATAAAATTTATGAATTTAAAGAGGATAAAGTAACCTTAGGTCCTAATCCAAAAGGATATTTAACTCCTTATAAATGGTATGGCGCTTTGTATTATAAAATTATAACCAAAAAAGTAAAAAATAAAACGTTCTATACCATTTTGGGATTTAATGGAAATAACCGTAGTTCAAATAAAAAAATACTTGATGTTTTTTGGTTTAAAGGAAAAACATTACGCATTGGTTATCCACTATTTCAAGATGAAAGAGATTTGGACAAATTAAATTACAGAGTGTTTTTTGAATATTCAGACAAAGCAACAATATCTGTTAAGTATTTAAGTGACATTGATAAAATTGTTTTTGACCACCTTTCACCTGAAACACCAAAATTAAGAGGTATGTACGAATATTACGTTCCAGATTTTACTTATGATGCCTATTTTTGGGAAGATGGATTTTGGCATTATCAAGCAGATATTATAGTGGGAAACCCTACTAAACTTTCTAGACGAGTTTACTCAATAGACCCTAAAACAGGAGAAGAAACATATAAAATAGTAGCCATAGATTGGGTAAATCCAGTTGACCCCAATTCGGGTGACCAAAAAGATATACAAGTAGAAACAGAAAATAATCAAACTAAAAAGTCAAAAAAGAGAAAAGAAAAAGAAAGAAAGAAAAAAAACAAACAAATTAAAAAGAATAACAAAGGTAAAAAAGGGAAACAACACCGCTCAGCTGTGGGTAATGACTCCTATCATAAATTTTGATTTATCATAAATAACCCAATTTCAAATTTATTTTTGTATCGATGGATTTATCCAACAAATGTAAGTTTTAGTTAGTTGAATAAAAGTTATAAAATAAAGCCTTTTTACTTAGTTACATAAGTTTTGACATCATCAGCAGTAATAACATTATCACAAAGAATAATCAAACGCTCAACAACATTTCTTAACTCTCTAATATTACCTGTCCAATTTACTTCTTGTAACGCTTTTAAAGCTTTATCATCAAAAGATTTAGGTTGCATGCCATGTTCTTTACAAATCTTTTCAATAAAATAATTTGCCAGTAATGGAATATCTTCTATCCTTTCATTAAGAGAAGGAACGTTAATAACAATAACACTAAGTCTATGGTATAAATCTTCCCTAAACTTACCTTCTTTTATCATCTTACGCAAGTCTTTGTTTGTAGCAGCAATAACTCTAGGATTTACTTTGATGTCTTTTTCACCCCCTACTCTTTGAATTTTATTTTCTTGTAATGCCCTTAGAACTTTTGCTTGTGCAGAGGCAGACATATCACCAATTTCATCTAAAAACAAAGTGCCTCCATCAGCTAATTCAAATTTTCCTTTACGCATTTTGTTAGCAGAGGTAAACGCCCCTTTTTCGTGCCCAAACAATTCAGACTCTATTAATTCTGAGGGGATTGCGGCACAATTAACCTCAATAAAAGGTGATTTTTTTCTATTTGATTGTTCATGTAATTGTAAAGCCACCAGTTCTTTACCAGAACCATTAGGCCCAGTAATTAATACCCTGGCGTCAGACTCAGCTACTTTTGAAATCATCTCTTTAATCTCATTAATGGCTTTTGACTCGCCTATAATGTTAGATGATTTGCTCAATTTTTTAACTTTTTTCTTTAAAACAACAGTTTGTTCTTCTAAATTTGTCTTATCTAAAGCATTTTTAATGGTAACTAATATTCTATTCAAATCAAGAGGTTTTTCAATAAAATCATAAGCACCCTTTCTAATTGTATCTACAGCTGTTTCAATATTACCATGACCTGAAATCATAATTACGGGTGAAGGCACGCCGTTACTTTTAAGTGTTTCAAGCACCTCTATACCATCCATTTGAGGCATTTTTATATCGCAAAATATGACATCATAAGTATTTTTATTTGCAGCTTCAACACCTTTAACTCCATCTTCAGCTACATCAACTTGATATTGTTCAAATTCTAAAATTTCTTTTAAAGTTCTACGAATGCTTGCTTCATCATCAATAATTAAAATTTTTGTCATAACGATTTACTTAGTTTAAAAATGCAAATCGTAAATATATAACATATTTATTTTTATTTAAAAATAAAGTCAATAATTTTATTAAAAATACTTGATATTATTGTCAAGAATAGACGAAATTTATGTTTTTTTACTGTCTATAATTAATGGATTACATTTACGTGTCCTCTCTCTATATAAACTTTGTCTGTTTTATTTTCAGCAAATTTTATTTGCCAGATATAAGTTCCCATAGGCACCATAACACCTTTGTAAACACCGTCCCAATATCCGTAGATGTCATTTGTTTGGTATATCACCTCCCCCCATCTGTTAAAAATGGTAAACGAGTAATTACGTGGTGTAAAACCAGGAATAAAAACAGGATGAAATAATTCATTCCTATTGTTACCCTCTGGTGTAAATGTATTTGGTATATAATACCATGGTAATTCAATAATGTGAATATTTTTACTTATAGAGTCTTTACAGCCATAATTATTTGTAGCAAACAACCATACTGTATAATCTCTATTTCCAAATTCTGGGTAAGTAAAAATTGGTTGATTAGCCGTTGTAGAATCTCCCGTGCCAAAAGTCCATAAGTAATTATCGCCGTTAGTTGTTAGGTTAGTAAAA
>DQTE01000063.1 GCA_015662905.1 Crocinitomix sp.
AGCCTGCCTTTGTCTGCAGACAGGCATTCTCAATAATGGCTTGCAGTTTGGCTTTGCAGTAGAAGATACTTGCGGATTTAAGGTTTTATATAAATAAAATTAATTTAATGTTGTTGTTCTAATTTTTTCATCTTTTCTTTTTCTTCTTCTACAGAAAATAATTTAGGGGCATTTTCTTGTCCTTGTAATTTATCTAAAATCTCTTCAAGTTGCGCTATTGATATTTGTTTATAAATAATTTTATTGTTCTTGTCTAATAAAAATATTCTTGGTGTTGAATAAATATCATAAGTATTTGTGTAATTTAAACTTTCAATATTTGTGTATCTCGGGATTAGTGTTCTCGCATCAGCTTGCGCTTGATTAAATACATTTTTTGTTAATCCCATATTGATAAAGTTTAAATTATGAGTTGAAATAAAATTTTTCCAAGCATCAAAGTCATCTCCTGTAGCTTTAGCTATTCCAATAACAGCCACACCTCTGTCCTTTAATTTTTCTTCAAACAGTTTTTGAAGTTTTGGCGTTGATTTTTTACAATGTCCACAGTTTGGATCCCAAAAGTACAAAACTTTATATTCTGCTTGAATTTTGTATATATCTATCCAATTTTTTTCGGTTGTATCAGGTAAAATTAATCTTGGTGCATAAGCTCCAATAAGTAAAGGCCTTAACTTATTTGCTCTATCACAAATTTTTGTTAAATTTTCATCACTCATCCAAAAAGCTCTTGTTTTACTTGGTGGGCAATAATATGTATCTGCCATGTGAACAAATATTTTATCCATCCCCATAAGTTCAGAGCGTTCGTATTTATTTGTTACGAAATGAACAATATATTTGAATATTTCAGTACTATCTTGTGTTTTTGCTATAAGCCTATCTGCATAAGAAACTACAGAATCTGGTATTTGAATCATTACTTGATTAGAGAAATATTTTTCTAACTTATTATGAAAAATAGGAGTACGAATCATATTATCATCTTTTAAATCAACGTTATCCCAATAATGTTCAATATTGTATCTATACACGTAAAAAGAATCAGTTATAACCCCATTTTCATCTCTGGGCGCAGCTGGTAAATCTATATCTAATGACATTTTTATCATTTTACCAACAAAAAGATTGGCATTATTTTTTGCTACCTCTTTTTGGTAGTCAATAACCGTTTGATTTAATGTTTCAATTTCCTTTTTTAAGGCTTCTTTTTTGGGTTCATCTTTCTCCCCACTCCATTTTTTATTTAATTCATTAATTTGTTTTTTACTTTTTGACATAAAATTTATGTACTCGTAAAATACTTTATTATTTTTTGATTTATTGACTACCATTCCTTCAATTAGGTTATCTGTGTCTGCTACAGACATATCAATTTTTTCATTATCTATGATAAATTCAAAATATTTTTGACCTGGTAAAATTATAGCATAAACTCCTGAAGGGTGCTTTGATGCGTCATATTTTAATATACCATTTTTTGACACTGCTGTATCAGCATAGTACATTTTTTTACCGTAATATTTCGCCATATAAATTGTAGTGTCTTTTAAACCTTTAACATTAAATTTAATGTCTTGAGCCTTTAGATTAACTGTGGCGAATAGAATAAATAACGTAAATAATGTTTTTAGGCGTTTTGTCAGATTTTTTTTCTTATTCATAAATTGTGTTTTTTTAGTAAACGTCATAAAATTTAAAAGATGTTTAATTTAACATTTTTTTAACAAAGTTATAATTTTTTCAATGCTTTTTTTAGGGTGATAAAATTAAAAATAATAAACATTAAAAATACACTAAATGCAATTAATATTGTAATTATCATTTGGTACTGACCAATATTCATACCACTGCTTATTAAAAAAGGATTTATAATGATAAACTTTATTGTTAGCGTAATTATAACTGCAAATAAGGTAATGATTCCAAACATTTTTATCAAGTGTGTTATTATTGTTTTTAATATTGACTTTGAGGTATAACCAATTAAAAACAGTAATGATATTTCCTTTTTTGACTTATTTAGTAATAATAAACTATACTGAACAAGATTGAAAATGGCTAACAAAACAATAATTACTGACAGAATTAAGAATAATGAAATAATAACTTGCACTACTGTTTTTATTTTAGTCATCATTAAATCCTGCTGATTGATATCTAAGTTCATTTCTTGCATCAATTGCTCCAATTCATTAAAACTACCATCTTTAATACTTACAAAAAGTCTTTGAGGGTCTTTTTCTTCACCATCTCCAAAGGTTTTATTGGCATACTCTAAAAAACTCTCAGGTACTAAAACAGAACTAATTTTATGAGATAATCCAACAACTTTACCTGTAACTACTCCCGAGTTTTTTTTACCTTTTAAATGAATACGCATTCGTGCAGATGATAAGAAATCTTCAGAAACCTGTGGTAGCCCTTGACTTTGAGCTATACCATAATTAAATAATAACAAAAATTGTCTTGGTAAAATGATTGGTACATAATCAGAATTTTTATGCCATTCCCATCGTGTATTAACGTCAATAAATTTATCATTAACCGATTGAAAAAACATATCTGCTGCAAAAGGGGGTAAGCCATCTCCAGGGTATTCAGTTATAACGACAGAACAATTTGATGATTTAAAAGGTGCAACTTCTGTTACAAAAGGTTTATTTTTTATTTCCTCAACCTCTTGACTTGTAAATTCAGTACTATTTAACCCTAATGATGTGAATTTGGTAACTTTTTTTTGAATAATAATTGTATTTTCATCAAACAGTTCATCTTTATCTCCTTTAAAAAAAGATAAGTCGTTTAATAAAAGTACACTTAATAGTAGTGTAACTATACCTATAAGTGTTACAATGAATGAAAATACCAATTGAAAATTGTATTTTGAAGACTTTCTACTTTTAGATTGATAAAATAATATGTTGCTCAACAAATTCATAAACACAGTTCCTTATTATAATTGATTTGATGAGTATTGTTTAAAGAGGTTAAAACAAAACCTGCTTGATTTGCCTCAACTTCTTGTTCTATCAATTCAATCATTATTTTTTGATTTTCAATATCTAAATGACTAAAAGGTTCGTCCATTAGTAATAATTCAAAAGGTTGGGCAAAGGCTCTTAAAATAGCAACCCTTTGTTGTTGTCCGAAAGATAAATTTTCAATTTTTTTATTTCTAATATATTCCAATCCGGCTTTTTTTATAAGTTGCTTAATTTTATTAAGAGATAAATGCTGTGTCAAATTATTTTTTAAAATAATATTTTCCTCAACAGTTAAGTTTTCAAATAATTTTAAACCTTGATAAATGGTTGAAATTTTACTTTGTCTAAAAATAATCCACTCATCTTGACTAAATTGTTTAATTGATTTACCATCAAATAAAATATCGCCTTTAAAGTCTTTCCTAAGTCCACTTAAAATACTTATAAAAGTTGATTTACCTTTACCGCTTACTGCATTTAGTATTACTTTATCAGAACTTTTAAACGCAAAGGTGTTTCCCCAAAACTTATTTGAGTCGTTAATTAAATCAGCCAAAGGATGTGGAACTACATTATTAAATTGAATGTGCATAATTTTGTAAAATCAAAAACATTGCCAACTATTTGATAAATCCTTAGATTGTGTTAGTATTTACAAATATAGTTTTTAAAATTAGTTTAACCTTAAATTGGTTGATATAACATTTCAGTATGAGGAATGTTATCCTCTAAATATTTTTTACC
>DQTE01000162.1 GCA_015662905.1 Crocinitomix sp.
TACTTTTGATTAGGTTTTTATTTTTCTATTGCATAATTTGGGATGATAGTTATGACCATAAAGATAAAGTTGATAAAGATATTAGAACTGGTTATCAAGCAGGTAAAAAACAATATGCTACAGGATATAAAAATCATATAGCTACAGATGCAGATTCTGGAGCTATTTTAGAAACAATGACCACATTTGCTAATACTTCTGATATATCTACTGTAGATACATTTGTTGAAAAGCTAGGTGATGATATGAAATCATTGGGAGCTGATAAAGCCTATAAATCAGAAGCTATTAATAAACTACTTTAAGAAAACAATATAGAAAATAATGTCTGCCTAAAAGAAACAAAAAAGATGAGTGATGAACACAGAAAGAACCAAAGAGAAGAAGAAAAACCTAAACACAAAATCAGAGCTAAAGTTGAACACTCATTTGCTTTAATAAAAACTACTATGCAACAATCCACTACAAGGTTTATAGGATTAGTCAGGAATAATATGAATTTTACCATTACTTGTATAGCCGCCAACCTAAAACTATTTGCCCATAAGAAAATAAAAGCACAAAAAGTGAGAATAAGATGATAAAAACAGGAAAGAATAGAGTGAATTCAATTAGAATTAAGAATAAGAATAGATTTGAGATGATAGTTTTTGAGAAATATTTTTAAAAAGTTTAAAAATTAGATTAGGAAGGGTCTTTTGGGTTGTGCAGTGGTCTCGTGGAGATTCAACCCATGGGGTGTATGTTTCAAGCATATAAAAAAAAGGTGAAGTACCAAATACAATAGCCGTTGTTGTTACATGTTTTGCATCTATGAAAATAGCTAGTACAGATTATCGTGAATTAATAAATAAGCTTGAACTAAAAGCTAAAACTAAAAAAGGTGTAGGATTTAAAAAGAAAATAAAGGATGTAACAAAGACAGAATCTATCTGCCTTTGATTAATTTTTTATTGTAAGAGTTTTATTTATTGATAACTGGAAATGGTCCAATATATCCTGTATATGCTTTTACATCATTGCTATTTCTAGCTTTTTTAGCCATGTTCTCAGATGAAGTAAGTGCATCTGATTCACCATAAGGATGTTGAACGACACTCATTAGATAACCATAGCCACCAATATTATTGTAAAAATATGGAGATGTTGTTTCACTTCCATAAGGTGTAGTTTGAATACGAGTTAGTTTCTTTTCACCTAAGTTATATGACCAAATATAATCATTTTGATGACCACTTTTTGTGTCTTCGCCTATGATTAATGTATTTGTGTTTTGTATAAATGCAACATTGTCTGGATTTGCTATACCATTTACTGAACATTTATTTCCAGCTACAGATTTATCAGGAGTACCTGAAATAAGACCATACATTGAGTTTGTTACATATTTTGAATTTATTTTAGAACCATCAGTTGCTTTAGGAGTTGAAAAAGATATCATATTTAAACCATATACAGTTCCACATTTGTTGTATTTTAACTGAATATCATTATCTCCACCAATATCGTATTTATTGTTATCTTTACCTTTTTTCTTATTGTCTTCCATCCCTTTACCAATACTACTCATAGCAAGATACATAATATTGTCTTTTTCATTAAATGAAATACCTTCCATTTTTCTAAACTCAGTAGTAGCACCTTTTAAAGCTGCATATCTTCTACTTTCTAGTCTTGAAGCTATCTCATCCATACCTGATTTTACTTTTAAACATTCAGCACCATTTGTTGTATTTATAGATGTAAATGATTTAATAGCACAAGTTCCGTCTTTTTTAACAGACATTTTTTTGAATATATCCTTAAAAGTGATTTTTTTATCTAAAGCTTCTTGAATATTAGCGTTATTAGAATGACCTAAGTTTACCCAAGATATATCTGCTCTTCCACCTCTTTTGCTACTTCTTTGTTCCCATTTTGCAGCATACAATGTACCAGCACTTAAATCTCTTTTTTCATCTGCAACAAACATAAATAATGCTACATTTGTTCCATCATCGCTAAGATATACTGTTTTTTCATCAGGCATTACATATGCTAATTCATGAGCAAATCTACCCATAGAATAATGCTTGTCAACTTTTATATCTCCACTTTCATTTAGTACAGTAACTTCAGGAGTCCAGCCATAATCATAAGGATTCATAGCTTTCATATCTCCACCAAAGTATGCACCCATATTATTGTAGTGTTCATTTCCATCTAAAGTTCCATCTGCTGAAACGGCATTAGCATCAGGCTCATACTCTTCACTTCCAAGATGAGAGTTCCATGGTGTCACAGAACCAGCACAAGGTACCCATAAACCACCGAACTTAGAAAAATCAATATTTTTTGTTGATTTTACTTTAATCTCACCAGTTTTTTTATTTTGTGATAATTCACTAATGTACATAGCAGCAGGCGCTGTTTCAAAATGTGAAACCATAAATAACTTATCTCCTACAGGAAGAAGAGATGAAAAGTCATTGTCATGTGATATTTTAACTGAACCATCTTCTGATTGAATTGGTTTAGCATTTTTATCATAAATTAAACCAAAAATATTATCACCAAAACTATCTCCACTTTTTACTATAGTTCTAAATCTAGTTTTAGTTTTTACACCATCAATTATAATATGAGATGAAGCTTGTATTTTTCTTTTTTGAGCATCAGTTGTAGGAACTTGAACTTCTGCGAACTTTATAGTATGAGTTTGTGGGTTTAAAACCTTAATTACTTGTGGTTGAGTAGTTGTACATCCAACTAAAATGGATGCTGCAATAGCTGAAAATAATAATGTTTGTGTTTTCATAATATATACCTTAAATGTTAAATTTATCTTTTTTATTAGATGTTTAAATTTACTATAGTACGGTTACACAATGGTTACTAATTGATTACAGTTTGATTATATATTAAATAAGCTCAATATAATATTCAGAAAAAAAATTAGTGCTTTTTATATTTTAATCTAAAGAGGGTTTAATAAGTTTTCGTATGTATCTACTATTTTATTTTATCCAACTTTGTTTTTTGTTCATCGTTTTGGAGTGGTAACGTAAATTAGGACACAGAAATTAAACAATTCTGAGTTAAAATAAACTAATAAGGGTTACAAATGAGAAAAAGCAAATA
>DQTE01000035.1 GCA_015662905.1 Crocinitomix sp.
ACTAATTAGCATAACAGGTTTTGTGTTACAAAAAAAGCATTTTTGGAATCCATTGTTTCCTATAATAGGTGGTTTGTTATTTCTTACATTTTACTTAATACAGTATCTTAATTTTGAATACAGTCCGTTTTTATATGCGACGGTTTGTATAAGAATAGTAGCCGACTTCGGAAGTAGGATTTTTCAATTTACCACTAATATTGATGCGGGCTACAATGCTCATACTTACTAATATTTCGGCTATTATTTTTATACATTTGTTGCCACCAGTTATTTTATCAGTTTAATTATATTCGGATATAAATTTTCTGTTTTTCCATTATTTGTTTTGATAGCAAATAAAATCGGCAATATTATATTCAAAGCATAAAGTCCGATAAACACATAAAATAGAATTTCATAAGTTCCGTAATGCATTATTTTAAACAACGCAAAAGTAGTTATTGAAATAAAAGTTAAAACTGACCAAACTATTTGAAAATTCAAAAGATTTGCTCCAACTTCTTTTAGTCCAATTATCTTATCTTTTTTGTTCATCCATAAAATAAGAGGAACAATAATGTTTCCAACAGGAATTGCTAAAAATACTATTACTGAAAGATGAAAAATTATTAGATAATTTTTGTCTTCTTGTTTTCCGTAATCTAAAATATCTTCTGCATTTATGTTAACCCGCATTATTCATAAGTATTTTTTTTGGCACACAATCTCAACAAGTTAATGGAGTAGTTCAAATTTTGTAAAAACCACATCAGAGATTAATAATAATTCCGTTTTTTTTATAAAGTTCAAGGTATTTTTCAGTTAAAAACATCCAATTTTACCAATAGGACAGATTTATCCCGAGCTTGTTACTTTGAAATACTAACAAGCGTTACTGAAAAATAAGCTCTCGAAATAAATTTTGATAAACAAAGGCTTTAGAAAGTTTATAAAACACACGCCTTTTTGTTATTCTTATGGTCGCTCCGACTTTTAATAAGTAGGTTCTAATGCTATTTATTTGCCACTTTTTAGCTTTTTCAAAACTTGTATTTTTTATCTTTTCTTTTAGCAATAAAAACATTTCATAAACCATTGAACTTTGAAAAAGTCTAAAAAAATTAGCCCAAAAATTATGGTTAGAAAGTCTATCGGAAAAACACATATTTTTCACTTCTTTAATTCTGTTTTCGCTTGTTTCACCCCTTTTTACGTAAAAGTCAAAATAGATTTCTCTAGCTTCTTTTTCAGGGATGTTACTTGCAAAATGACGAACATTCATACCAATACCAGTACTTTCAACCTTAGAATAACAGGTCTGGGGTGCATGCCATGATTTTGCTTGATACTGAAAAGATATAAAATGTTGATGTTTTTTTCCTTGATTTAGATAATGTAATTTCACTGCTTTTGTTGCTCTTTTTACCTTTTTCTTTAAGCGGGCATTACTGGGAAGACCTACTGCATAAAATAAATCTTCTTTATCAACCAATTTGTAAAATACTGCACCGCTAAATCCACCATCAGCTCGTATGGTTATTTTCATCTCTGGATAGACTGCTCTTATTTTTTGGATAATTCGTTTTAATATGGAAACAAACCATTTGTTAGAATGACTATTTCCTGGTCGTAAAACAGGCAGTATTATTTGACCTGTATCACCATCATGAAAAAACAATTCATTATACATAAATTGACCATAATAGCCATTAAACATAGATAATTGTTGATTGCCATGAGTAGGGTCATCTGTGCCATCTACATCTATAATAATAGATTTTCTTCCTTTTAAACTAGCAACATAACGGTCAACCCAATAGTTCGCCATCTCAAAAATGGCCTTTTTATCCATACAGTTCTCAAATCTTGATAGAGTTGGTTGTGATGCTAAATCTCCTTGAAGTACATCTTTAAATATAGGATCATTTTGTAGATGGGAAACATCATTTGTATCCTCATAGCCTAGCATCAACATGAAAATACGTTGTTTTAGTTGTGCTTCTCTAGTATAAATAGTGTAAAATGGATTGCGGGCGTCTGGAATAATAGAACTAAAAAACTTGATTAATCCATGCTCTCTTTCTATTTTTTCTAATAAAATCAATGAACCATCAGAACTGATTTCTTCGGCTGTAAAATCCACTAAAACCGCCTTGTTGTGTCTATAAAATATTGTATTTTTGATGTTCATATTTGGGTGTCTTAAAAGTGTTTGTTTTTTGTTTTAACACTCTAAAGATAAGACTTTTACACTCAAATATGTGTTTTATCTATGAATTTTTCGGGTTAGTGTCTTTGTCTAAAGGAAGTTGTTTTGCTTTTTTAAAAGCAAAATTTAATAACTGGTCTATGATCATAAAAGCAAAAGTAAGAATTTAATTGGATAGGTTAGGTTTAAAAAAACAACCCATTATGAAAGTGGGTTTTGTTGGTTTATTACTAATTGTGCGAAGTCAAGGGACATTCGCGGAGAACATTCTATTTTAATTTAGACTTTGGAGAGCTGGAGTTCCCGTTACTCTATGTTACAAACTTTGAGCACAACGGTCTCGGCTAAAAAACGTTGTGGGTTTTAAATGCCCGAATTATCAGTTTATAAAATTAGACAAATCTTTGGATTTGTCCGCTGATTCTTTCCATTATTACCAAATCCAAAGATTTGGCGTGTTTACAGATACAAAACGAACTTTGAGGCAATGACTTTAGCCACAATGGATTTTAGCCAATGTTGAACTAAATCCG
>DQTE01000090.1 GCA_015662905.1 Crocinitomix sp.
AGATTAGAAGCAGTATATCACAAGAAGATAAAAATGTCAAATAAACCAAAAAATATCCTCTTCCGAGCAGACTCATCATCTACTATTGGGACAGGGCACATCATGCGTGACCTTGTCTTGGCAGAGCAATTTAAAGATGCCAATATCATCTTTGCGACACAAGACCTCTCTGGCAATATAAACCACAAGATAAAAGAGAAAGACTATACAATTGAAATTCTAAATACTAATGCTATTGAAGAAGTAAATAAACTTATTAAAAAATACAATACAGACATGATAGTAATAGACCACTATGGTATTGATTGCGACTTTGAAAAGAAATTAAAACTTGCAAAACCAACATTGAAAATTATGTCACTCGATGATACTTATGAAAAACATCATTGTGACATCTTGCTTAACCACAATATTTACGCAGACAGTTCAAGGTATAAAAACTTAGTTCCAGAAAATTGTGAGCTTAGATGTGGCGCAAACTTTACTCTTTTAAGAGAAGAATTTAAATCTGAGAAAACAAAAAAAAGAGAATTCCCACAAGAAATAAAAAACATTTTTATTTCAATGGGTGGAACAGATCATCTGGATATTAGTACACAAATACTAAAAGCTTTAGATGAAGTGATGGAACTTAAAATAGATGTTGTTACAACAACAGCCAATCCACATTTGGATGAGCTTCAAAAATATGTTGCAAGCAAGAATAATGTCACATTATATATCAACACAAGTCAAATAGCGAAACTGATAAACAAATCTAATCTAGCGATAATTACACCTAGTGTTACGATGAATGAAGTTTTTTATATGGAAATACCATTCATTGCTGTAAAAACAGCTGACAATCAAAAAGAAATGCACAATTATTTAATTAAAAATAACTATATATCTTTTGATAAATTTAATGAAAAAGACTTTATGCATAGTTTTTATATAAAATTGAAAAGGAAAATAGATGTTTAAAAAATATTTAAAGCTTTTTGACCAGTCAAAATATACTACTAAGCTCTATCATGGATTTGATGATTATGAATGGGATAAGTTCTTAACAACATACGAATATATTTTTAGAGCTATCGACAAAAATATTTTTCAATGGTATTTTAAGTTAGGTAATTTTTTTACAATTTTATCCGAAAAGAATAATAACTTTGGAATTTATGGTCTGCTTAACATTAAGATATCTATTAATGGTAAAACTTTAAACTCTTATCTATGCCACAATGTTGGAATTAAAAAAGAATACTCAGGAAAAGGGTTTTTTCAATTAATTGGAGAAAAAGCTTTAGATACTGTATTGAATAATAATGAAGTTGCTCTGGGATTCCCCAATAAATCTTCAAAAAGAGGGCATATTAGACTAGGTTGGGAGGAAATTGGAAGCATGCAATTTGTAGCGTATTCTTCTAATGATGAAAAAAAACTTACATTAAATAATAAATATATATTTGAGGAAACATCACGTATTCCTGCAAATATAAAAGAGTTATTTGATAGTACATCTCATATGTTTACTTTACGAGTAGAAAAAGAAAGTGGATTTTTAAACTGGAGAAGCTCTAAGCCATTTAGCAATTACAAGATTTACCAAATAAAAGAATCTCAAAAATTAGTAGGCTACCTAGTATTAAAAGAGTATCTGGAAAACAATGAAAAAAGGTTACACTTAGTAGACTTTTTATTTCTAAATAATGATGTCTTAGATAATTTGATTCTATTTTCAATCAATCAATACAAAAATAATAATTATGACATTTTAAATACTTGGGTAGTAGCAGATAGTTTTTATCAAGATACTTTTTATAAACATAAATTTATTTTACAAAATGATATGCCTATCTATCCAATTATACTTTTTCAAAAAGACAAAACATTTGATTTAGCAAAGATTGACAGAAAAAAAATGTTTTTTACTCTGTTTGATAATGACGTTTTTTAATACAAGGAGAAAAAATGAAAAAAAATATTTTAATAATAGCAGCACATCCAGATGATGAAGTACTGGGTTGTTTTGGTACCGTTGCAAGACTTATAAAAGAAGGCTACGAGGCATATACACTTATTCTTGGCGAGGGAAAAACAAGTAGAGATGAAGAAAGAGTAGTTGAAAATCACAAAGATGTTATTGAAGGACTAAATGAAGAGATACAAAAAGCAAATGATATTATAGGTATTAAAAAAGTTTTTGTTGAAAGTTTTCCTGACAATAGATTTGACAGTGTTGATTTACTTGATATCATAAAAGTTATTTCTAAAGTAAAAGAAGAAGTAATGCCAGATATTATTTTCACCCATTATGAACATGATCTAAATATTGATCATCAAATAACATACAAAGCAGTTATTACCGCTACCAGACCTATGGAAGATGAGTGTGTAAAAGAAATTTATAGCTTTGAAATTTTATCATCTACAGAATGGAACTATCCTATTTCATTTTCACCTGACACATATTATGATATTAATGATACCTTAGATTTAAAAATAAAAGCAATGAAAGCCTATAGTTCTGAACTTTGTGAATACCCTCACCCACGAAGTTTAGAAGGCATAGAACTTAATGCTAAATATCGAGGCATGAGCGTAGGTAAAAAAGCTGTCGAAGCTTTTAAAAATATTAGAGTTTTAAAATGAGTCTAAATAAAACCTTATTAACAAATTTTATTGATCTAAATGATGCAGATAAACTGATGACACTGGATTGGCGTAATAATAAGAATATTAGAAAATGGATGTATAATTCAAATGTTATTTCAGAAAAAGAACATTTGGCTTTCATGGATACATTAAGAATTGATAAAACTAAGCAGTACTATTTGGTCTCATATAAAGGAAAATATATTGGTGTAATATATTTTACAAATATAGATAATTTAATGAGAGTTACTGAGTTTGGATTATATTCTAATCCGAACTTAAAGGGTAATGGTAAAATGTTGATGGAAAGTATTTGTTTATATTGTTTTAATATTTTAAGTTTAGATAAAATTATTGGTGAAGTTTTTGCAGAGAACAAAAGAGCAATAACACTATATCAATTTTTTAATTTTGAAAAAATAGATGAGAATTATCATAATGATAAAAAAATAATTTACATGGAGCTTAAAAATGAAAATAGGAAATTTTGATTTAGAAAAAGATGGCACTTACATAATTGCAGAATTAAGTGCTAATCATGGTGGTAAAATCGAGATTGCAAAAGAAACTATTAAAGCGGCGAAAGAAATAGGTGCTAATTGTATTAAACTTCAGACATCCAAACCCGAACTTATTACACTTGACTGCAAAAAAGATGACTTTATTGTCAAAGGTGGGACACTTTGGGATGGACGAAGTCTTTTTGATTTATATTCAGAAACGCAACTTCCATGGGAATGGCATGAGGAACTTTTCCGATACGCAAGAGAGATAGGAATAGATATTTTCTCATCACCTTTTGACAAAACAGCCGTAGATTTTCTTGAAAATTTTAATCCATCTGCATATAAGATTGCATCTTTTGAGATAACTGACTACGAGCTAATTAGGCACACCGCTTCAAAAGGTAAACCAATCATTATATCAACTGGTATTGCTACTATAGATGAGATACAAGATGCTGTCGATATTTGTAGAGAAGAAGGAAATGACGATATTATCTTACTCAAATGTACATCTGCCTATCCAGCAGCACTAGAAGATGCAAATTTAATGACAATACCAAACTTAGCAGAAACCTTTGGCGTGCTAAGTGGATTTTCAGATCACACATTAGGTACAACGGCTCCTGTTGTAGCCGCAACACTAGGTGCGGTACTTATTGAAAAACACTTTATCTTAGACAAATCCATAGGTGGAGCAGATGCAGACTTTTCTTTAGACAAAGAAGAGTTTACACAGATGATACAAGCAGTAAGAGATAGTGAAAAACTACTTGGAAAAGTAGATTATAGTATGACTGAAAAAAAGAAACAGAGTAGACGATTTTCGAGGAGTCTTTATGTGGCTGAAGATATTAAAGAAGGTGAGATTATTACTGAAAAAAATGTACGTTCTGTAAGACCTGGATATGGATTGCACCCTAAATACCTAAAAGACATTTTAGGTAAAAAGGCTAGCATGAACTTAGAAAGTGGAATTAGATTTATTGATACATATATTTCAAAATAAACTTATGCAATTTAACAAACTTAAAATTTTAATTTTTTTACTCGTGGTGGGTAGCATATTTTATAGATATTATTTTCCTGAAATGCCTTTAAATATAATGAAACGAATTATTTTTTACATATCATTATTTGTATTATTAACATTAACTTTTTCCGGAGTACCTAAAAAATATTTTATTAATAAAAATTGGCTATTAGTCTTTTTGTTTTTTCTATTATTTCAAACTCTGCATACATTTAGTTATCTATTATATGAAAACCAACTTCACACGCATGCAATTATAAAGAGTAGTATTTCACTAGTTGTCTTTTTCTTAACCGTATTATTTATTTATTTTCTACCTATGCATCTTATTTCTAAGCAATTAAAACCTAGTACTATGTATGAGTATTTTTATAAGGCCATAAGTGTTTCTTTTTGGATAGTAGTAAGTGCTAACACAATCCAACAGTTATATTTATTTTTTCCTTCCATTTTTGATCCTATTATTACTATTTTTTCTCATACGATTGAAGTTACATGGTCAGCTGAATCTGGGCGAGAATATTCAAGATTTAATTGGGTAGATGGTTCATATATTAAAAGTAACTTTCGTCTAAATGGTATGTCTGAAGAAGCTGCAGAAAATGTAGCATTAATATTTATTGGATTTTTACCATTTCTCTTTTCAAGGTTAATTACTAATTTAAAATATAATTTAGCATTTACAAGAGAATTAATAAAAATTTTTATTTCTATCCTAATTTTTATTATTGCAAAAACAAGTTTTGGTTTGCTATTTGCATTTATATCAATTTCTATATTAATGTTCATTCTTTTAAAATATAAAATAAGATTATTCCTATTATTACATTTATTTTTATTTTTATTCCTTCCACTCATTATTATCTTTATTGATTTAAATACAATTTTATTTAATATAACTAAATTATTTGACTTAAGTGTAACATCAACAAATTCTAGATTAGCAGTAACTATTACATTAGCTAAGATTTTTATACATAATATGTTTTTTGGGGTAGGTAATGGTGCTTTAGATATGTTTATTATACAATTTTTACCTCCTTGGACAGAAGGAAACCATGAAATTTCATTATGGGTCGAAAGTGGTCATATTTCGCCACTATCTATCTTACTTGCTCATTTAGCCACTTATGGGCTTTTCGGTGTTAGTATATTTATAGTATTTTTCTATACAATATATAAAAAAATAAAAATCCATTATAAAAGTAGTGCTTCATACTACTCTAGTCAACTTTATTCATCCTATAGTTTTTTTATTTTATTTATGTTTTTAGCAATGTTTTTTCACATTGCATGGTACAAAAGTATTTATATGTTTATTGCATCACTTTTTCTTGTATTAGCAATTAACACTACAGAAAGGATATTAAAAAAATGAAAATAATATTTGTTGAAAATAGGTATAAAACCTATTTCTGGGAAACTATTGCAAAAGAATTAAGTAAATATGGACATGAAATATCATGGATAATTCAAAATAACACTTTTGTACCTACTACCGACAATGTCTACAGGGTACCTTATCCAATCATAAAATCACAATTAAAAAGTCAGGAAGATAACAAAGATATCTTTGACTTTATACAGACAACGGATAGGATTATCAGATATTTTAATGGAACTAACCATCATTATTCTTATTATTATAAAGAATTTACAAAGATTATAGATGATATCAAGCCTAATTTAGTAATTGGCGAATCAACACTTTTTCACGAACTTATGATTATTGATATTTGTAAAAAAAATAATATTTTATATTTACACCCTTCCAGCACCAGCTACCCAGTTGGGAGATTTTCATTTTTTTCATATGACACTAAAGAAGCATTTACAGGTTCCGATGAAACTTTATCAAATGAAGAATGTGATCTATTAATTCAAAATATCAGTAGTAGAAAGATTGTACCTGATTACATGAAAAAAATAGAAGCTACCGACAGTAAATACCCTTCTGTTGGTTCACTAGAAGATAAGTGGACAATAATGTCTTCTTATTTCAAAGGAGAGGTTTACAACACTCCTTCGCCATTACGTAAACTTATTCAAGACAAAAAAGTTAAACATGTATTAAACAAGTGGGATAAATTGATACAGGATAACAGTAAAAAATTACCAAATAAAAATATTGTACTCTATCCTCTTCAAATGCAGCCTGAAGCCAATCTAGATGTTTGGGGAAATCAATTTCGCGACCAAACACAATTGGTAAGAGAACTTGCTGCTGCTTTACCTAAAGATTGGTACTTGGTTATTAAAACAAATCCCAAGTCAAAATATGAAATGAATGAAACATTGCTTGAGGTTGCAAAGAATACAAACAACATTATTCCGCTACACAGTAGTACTCCCATGAAAGACATATTTGATCTTTCCACTATAGTTGTCACTGTAACCGGTACGGTCGCCATTGAATGTATACTAGTGGGCAAGCCATTGGGTCTATTGGGTCCAAGTGTTGTCAAAGGGTTTAATGGCTGCAGTAATTTACAGGAACCAAGAGAAATAATTAATGTTATTTCATTGGTAGAAAACAAACAATTTACAACTGCAAATATAGATGATAAGAGAAATTTAATAAGAAAATTAGTCACATCAAGTTATAAGGGACTCATTACCGATCCTGTATCAAATCCAAACTGCTTACAGCAAGACAATTTAGACTTAATAGTTCAAGCTATTTTAGATGTAGGAACTGAGGAATATCTCTATGAAGATTAAATTGATAGCTTTTTTCTGTTTGATTTTTCCTCCAAGTAAAATTAAAAATTATATTTTACAACTATTTGGATGGAAAATAGCAAATAATTCATATGTAGGTTTTTCATATATATCAACAAGAAAAGTTAATTTATATGAAAATACTCGAATTGGTCATTTTAATTTTATTAATGCACCTTATCTTAAAATGAAACCAAAAGCCTATATTCAAAATTTAAATAGAATTACTGGACCCATTTACATACTTCTAAACGCTTCTGCTGCCATTGGCAATATGAATACTATAAAAAGAGCAAAGCACCCCATAAGTTGGGGGAAATCAGTTTTAAAAATTGGACATGGTTCTAAAATAACTAGTAAACATACTCTTGATTGCACTCGTCCAATCTATATAGGAAATAACTCTATCCTTGCAGGGCAAGGTAGTCAAGTATGGACACATGGATATATTCACAATTCAACAGGAAAAGATAGATTTAGAATTGATGGTTCTGTTAAAGTTGGTGACAATGTATATATAGGCTCAGCAACGGTAATAAACCCTGGTATTTGTATTTCTAATGCCATAACGATAGGATCACATGCTACAATTTCCAAATCTTTAGAAGAAGCAGGATTGTATGTCAATCAATCATTGCGACATATTCCACTGGACTATGATGAAGCCTATAAAAAGTATACCCCTGTAAGATCAAAAAAATTAATTGAAAAAATTGTGCATAAAAAGTGTTAATTTTGAAAAAATATATTTTACATTTATCACTCTTTGGGGTTAGTAAAAGTGCTGTACTTTTTGCTCCACTAATAGCTGCATCTGTTTTATCTCAAAGTAATTACGGCTTACTGGAGTGGTCACTCTCTTTTGCAATGATGCTGAGTATACTTTTATCTCTTGGTTCAGGGAGTGTCTTATCATTTGAAATAATAAAACATGAAACAAATAGACTAACAAATACCACACTATATTATGCTCTTATCATATCCTTATTGTTAGGCATTCTAGGAAGCATTAGTCTTATATTTCTTGAACCTTCTCGCATAAGTTATATTTTGGGTTTCACAGGAGTATTTACAGGACAATTTATATTAAGTGCTTACCTTAAAGCTAAAGGCAAGGGTGCCTACGCCAGTATCGTTGAGAGCTTTATCTATATTATTATTTTATTTCTTCTATTTAATGCCATATTGCAAGAGACTAAATCTCTTGAATTTTTAGTTATTTTTCCTTTTTTTACAATCGTATTTTCAGGTATTTTATTTTTCCTTATTAATGATAGAACTAAGTTAAAGAGAGAAGACTTTTCCCTTTTTATTCAAAGGGGTTTTCCCATCATGATATCAAGTTTCTTTGCTGTTGGTTTTGTAAATTTACCAAGGGTTTTATTAGGGAATTTTGAATCATTTGAAAGTGTTGGAGTATTTTCACTTTATTTTCGTTGGGCTGCCATTGCCTTAGTTATATACCAGTTTTCACTTGTTATCAATTTTCGTAAAATTTATACATATTCCTATGAAAAGTTAGATCTATATATTGCTATTATAAGTTTTTTGGTCTTATTGATTGGCTTTTTTATTATAATGGGATTAGTAGTAATTGAGAAATACAATATTACTTTATATTTATCTATACCCAAACAAGATATTTTGATTCAAAGTTTAATGGCAGGAACCATTACACTATGGGCAATTGGAACTTCACTTGAAGGGCTTTTTTATAGAGAACATTTAAGTAAACTACAAATTTATTCTTCTATCTTTGGTATAAGTATTTTTTCATTAAGTATTATTTTTTTAAATAGCTTGACGTCAAATGTTATTTTAATTTTTTCACTTTCGTGGTTTATAGGTTATATGGCAATCATATTATTACAGCTTTTATTTTTACAGAAATATTTAAATGTGCACTTTAAAGGAATATACTATATTATTATGACAACAAGTAGTATTCAAGTCATATTAATAATTAGAGAATGGATATTTTAGATTATTATAAAGGAAAAAACATGAAAAAAGCATTAGTTCATGACTGGTTTTCTGTTTATGCAGGGGCTGAAAAATGTGTAGAAAGTTTCACAAATATTTGGGATGATTTCGAGATTTATAGTCTCATAGATTTTTTAAGTGATGAAGATAGAGAAATTATCTTAAAAGGTAAGAATGTTAAGACATCTTTTATTCAAAGTTTACCATTTTCTAAGAAAAAATATAGAAACTATTTACCTTTTTTTCCGATGGCTATAGAACAACACGATTTATCAAAGTATGATGTTATTTTATCTTCTTCACATGCTGTGGCGAAAGGCGTACTAACACACTCAAATCAATTACATATAAGCTATGTACATACACCTATTCGTTATGCTTGGGATCTTTATCATCAGTACTTGAGAGAGAGTGGTTTAGATACTGGATTAAAAGGGAAACTGGCAAAATATTTTTTACATAAAATTCGAATGTGGGATATAAGTACAATTAATCGTGTTGATCATTACATTGCCAACTCAAACTATATAGCTAGAAGAATTAAAAAAATTTATGGTAAGGAATCAACGGTGATATACCCACCGGTAGATGTGGAAAAATTTAAACTACATGAAGAGAAAGAAGATTTTTATCTTACTGCTTCAAGAATGGTTCCCTATAAAAAAATAGATCTTATAGTTGAAGCATTTAGTAAAACAGATAAAAAACTAATTGTTATCGGTACTGGTCCCGATATGGAAAAAATAAAAAGTTTTGCAAAAAACAATGTAGAGTTTTTGGGTTTTGCAAGTGATAAAGTGCTATTAGCATACATGCAAAAAGCAAAAGCATTTGTTTTTGCAGCGGAAGAGGACTTTGGCATCGTTCCTGTAGAAGCACAAGCCTGTGGTACTCCTGTCATATGTTTAGGAAAAGGTGGAACAAAAGAGACTGTAATAGATAAAGTTACGGGAATACATTTTGAAGAGCAGACCGTTACTTCACTTTTAAATGCTATTGATAGATTTGAAGATTTGGAGTTTAACTCTAAAAAAATCAGAGAACATGCTCTTAAGTTTTCGAAAGAGAGATTTGAAAAAAAGATAGAGGAATTTGTAAATGAGAAATATGAGATATTTAAAAAAGAGAGGATATATCAAAATTTGCTATAATAAATAAAAAGATAAAAATGAAAGAAATCTATTCTAAAATAATATTATTAGTTATAGACCTAATAGTCATAGGAATATCTATAGTTATTGGTTATGGACTAAGATCATTTTTTGACACATCTTTTGAAGATACTTTTGGACATGCCCTTTCCATTTACTTAACATTCCCTCTACTTTACATTACCACCTTAGC
>DQTE01000243.1 GCA_015662905.1 Crocinitomix sp.
TGTAGGAAGCTGTATTGGATATATTTTAATCATTTTGAGGATATTGATTTATTAAAACGAAAATTTGTTTGAGGAACATATTTGGTCTTTAATTTCATTGAATTCACCAATAATTTCTTTTACAATATTTGCAGCTGGTTTTATTTGGTTTATTAATCCAGCTATCTGCCCTATTTCTAATTCTCCCTCCTCTAAATCGCCTTCAAACATACCTTTTTTAGCTCTACCTCTTCCTAATAAATCTCTCAATTCTTCAACATTGGCGCCTTTTTGGTACGCCTCCTGAACTTTGTTATAAAACCCTGTTTTAATTAGGCGAACAGGGGTTAATTCTTTTAATGTTAACGCCGTATCCCCATCTTTAGCTTCAAGTACTTTTTGTTTAAATTTTTGATGAGCAGACGACTCGTTGGAAGCGACAAAACGGCTACCAATTTGAACACCATCAGCACCTAAAACCATAGCTGCAAACATTCCTTTACCTGTGCCAATACCTCCCGCTGCAATAAGTGGAATTTTTAACTGATTGGCTATAATGGGTATAAGTGTCATTGTAGTGGTTTCTTCTCTACCGTTATGTCCTCCTGCTTCAAACCCCTCTGCCACAACAGCATCTACACCAGCCGCTTCAGATTTAAGTGCAAATTTTAAACTAGACACTACATGTACAACAGTAACACCATTATCTTTTAATAATGACGTCCAAGTTTTAGGATTACCTGCTGATGTAAACACAATAGGTACTTTATGTCTTAAAATGGTCTCAATATGTTTATCAATGTCTGGATAAATCATTGGTAAATTAACTGCAAATGGATGATTGGTTGCTTTTTTGCATTTGTTTATGTGCTCATCTAAAATATCAGGATACATTGAACCTGAACCTATTATTCCTAATCCACCTGCGTTAGAAACAGCACTTGCTAATTTCCATCCCGAACACCAAATCATTCCGGCTTGAATAAGAGGATATTTTATTTTAAATAATTCAGTAATTCTATTTGCCATATTTACTCACTTTTAAAGCACGAATTTAATAAACTTAAAATTTATATGTTACTTTTTCAACCTTTTTTGTATATTTACGTCATAATAACTATTAAACAACAATTAACTTTGTGTTTTTTTTAAAAAAAAATATTGATGAAGAAAGTATTTGTTTTAATTTTTTTATTGGTTGTAGTAACTTTTACTTACTCGCAGAGAAGATATAATTTAGGCTTTGGAATACGAGCGGGTGTAGCTAACTATTTAGGTGATATAGGCAGTGGTGATTTGGCTAGAGGTTTTGTTTATAATTTAGAACTAAAAGACACCCGTTGGTCAACTGGGGCATTTGTACGTTGGCGTTTTCACCCTTCTCTTGCCTATCAAGCCTCATTTACTTATGCAAGGATTCAAGGAGATGATAAAAATTCATCAAATAGAGCCCGCTTAGGTAGAAATTTAAGTTTTACAAATGATTTGCTAATGATCAACAATAAATTAGAGTATTATCCTGCTTTTATGACGGTTTCAGATGTTGGTAAAAAAGGTAGATATAGATGGGATTATAAAACATATTTTTTTGCGGGATTAGGCATCTTTTATCATAATCCAAAAGCCGAATATAATGGACAAAAATATAAGCTAAGACCCTTGATGACTGAAGGCGTGAAATATTCTCCTATTGTGCTTTCAATACCAACTGGTGCAGGGTTTTATTTCACATATAAACGTCAACACCGTTTTGGTTTTGAAATGTCTTGGAATATGACTTTTACTGACTATTTAGATGATGTGAGTAGAGATTATGTTAACCCTAATCAAATGGCAACTGACCCCATGGCAGCTATTTTAGCTAATAGAAATCCTGAATTAAATGAATATGGAAGCCTATATCCTGTATCTCAAAATTACGGTTATTATTCTGATGCTTGGGTTAATCAAAGAGGCGACCCGAAAGATAAAGATAATTTTATGATGATTTCTTTATCTTATAGTTACGTCATAAGAACTAAAAATTCGTTTAGTAGAAGTTATTCTTGGATATATAAACGTAGATCTAAATTTGGAGGTAAAAAAGCAAGGTTCTAATGAGAATATTAATTATTACGCTTTATTATGAACCCCTTAATAATATTGCCGTAACAAGAATAAAAGCTTTTAAAAAATACTTAACCGAATTTGGTCATCATGTAGATATTTTAACCCGTCATTACTCAGAGGAGGATATGAATTCATCCAATTTAGATATAGGACTATTAGATGGAGATGATTTAGGAGGTGAATACTACAAAATAAATGATGTGATTTATTCAAAATTTAAAACTACAAATTCAAAATTAAGTTTAAGCAATAAATTACCCAAAGGAATAAAAGGATTATACAATTTGAATCAATTAGATGTTTTCCATTACAGTTTTGTTGAATTTGGCATAAAAGCCTATGAAAAAGAGTTTAAACATCATACGCATGACTTAATCATAGCTTCATCTCCTGCCCCTGCAGTTTTATTACTAGCTAAAGAAATTTATAAAAAATTTGGGGTGAAATGGATAGCAGATTTTAGAGATAGCTATATAAGTGGAAAAGAAAGTAAAACAATTCTTAATGCTAAAAAAAGAGCCCTAACTAAAGTGTTGTCTTCTTCTTCGGCCCTGTTATTTGTGTCTGAAGGAATGCTAGAGCTCAATAAAAAGTATTTAAACCCCAAAATCTTTAAAAAACCACATATTATTATACGAAATGGGTTTTACTGCGCCAATGATAAATTAGATACTAAAGTATTACAACAAATAAAAAATATAAAATCAAA
>DQTE01000128.1 GCA_015662905.1 Crocinitomix sp.
CAAGAGATTTTGCAAATAATGTTTTACTATCAGGGGTTACAGAAAGAGATAAACACGCTAAATTTCCAACAGAAGAAATCAAACAGTTAGGAGAATTAGGCTTTTTAGGAATGATGGTTGACCCAAAATACGGTGGAGGAGGAATGGATACTGTATCTTACGTTTTAGCCATGGAAGAAATTTCTAAAGTTGACGCCTCTGCAGCTGTTGTAATGTCGGTGTGTAACTCACTTGTTGCTTGGGGGCTTGAAAAATACGGAACAGAAGAACAAAAACAAAAATATTTAGTGCCTTTGGCAAGCGGAAAAATTACAGGTGCTTTTTGTTTGTCAGAACCAGAAGCAGGGTCTGATGCAACATCACAACAAACAACAGCAATTGACAAAGGTGACCATTACCTATTAAATGGTACAAAAAACTGGATAACCAACGGAGGAACAGCGGGGGTTTATATTGTAATTGCTCAAACTGATAAAGAAAAAGGACATAGAGGAATTAATGCCCTAATTATTGAACCAGGAATGGCTGGTTTTATTGTTGGAGAGAAAGAAGATAAAATGGGAATTAGAGGTTCTGACACTCACACTTTAATTTTTAATGATGTTAAGGTGCCAAAAGAAAATAGAATTGGAGATGAAGGTTTTGGGTTTAAATTTGCTATGTCAACCTTAAGTGGTGGAAGAATAGGAATTGGTTCTCAAGCTTTAGGTATAGCAGCAGGCGCTTTAGAATTAGCCATTGCTTATTCTAAAGAACGTAAAACATTTGGTAAAGAAATTTACAAGCATCAAGCAATAGCATTTAAACTTGCTGATATGGCGACACAAGTAGAGGCAGCGAGATTAATGTGTTTAAAAGCTGCAAGATTAAAAGATGAAGGTGTAGATTTTACAATGGCAGCATCAATGGCAAAATTATATGCATCTAAAATAGCTCAATTTGTAACTACAGAAGCCGTTCAAATTCACGGGGGGTACGGCTATGTTAGAGAGTATCACGTTGAAAGAATGATGAGAGACGCAAAAATTACTCAAATTTATGAAGGAACATCTGAAATTCAAAAAATTGTAATTTCAAGAGGGTTATTAAAATAAATAAAATATCATTTTTAGGTGTAATAGACAAGATGGGTTGAAAAATCTTCTTTAGGTCTTGTGTTTGTTGGTTTAACCAAATTAGTACATTCTTTAATAAAAATAAACAAAATGATTAAAAACACATTACTAACATTATTTATAGGATTAACAGTTGTCCCTGCAATAGCTCAAAAAAAGTTAACGTTAGAAGATGCTGTAATGAATCAATATAACGCTTATTACCCTGAGCGTAGTACAATGGTTAAATGGATTCCAAATACTGCAAATTATGCTTTTTTATCAGCAGACTATCAAACTTTGTTTAAAGCAAATGTAAAAAACAACAAAAAAATAGAATTAATTAATACCTCAAAACTATCAGAACTTACAGGTAAAACAGTAAGATGGGTAAATGTGTTAGAATGGAAAGATGAAAATGCTTTTTACACCCTGATAGAAAACACCTATTTTTTAATTGATGTTAGTCATAAATCAGCCAAAAAAATTGCAGAAGTTCCAGAAAATGCAGAGAATGATGTACTGCATTCTAAAATTAATGCAGTAGCTTACACCATAGACAATAATTTATTTCTAACAACCAAAAATGAAACAATTCAGATTACTAATTTTGATAAACAAATAGTGAGTGGTCAAGCAATAGCACGTAGTGAATTTGGAATTTCAGGAGGAATTTTTTGGTCACCTGAAGGTAATTATTTAGCATTTTATCAAAAAGATGAAAGTGAAGTTGCAGATTACCCTTTGCTAAACATCAACACAATACCAGGAACTTTAAAATCAATTAAATACCCAATGGCTGGTCAAAAAAGTGAAAAATCACGCGTGGGAATTTACAACTTAAAAACACATAAAACAGTTTACATTTCACCCAAAGGGGCATCAGATGATTATTTAACAAATTTAGCTTGGGGACCTAAAGAAAAATATCTTTATATCGCAGAGGTAAACAGAGACCAAGACCATACCAAATTACAAAAATATGATATAAATGGTACGTTTATAAAAACATTGTTTGAAGAAAAATCAGATAAATGGACAGAACCTGAACACCCAGTTTATTTTGTAAACGACCAACAATTTATTTGGTTTAACGAACTAAAAACAGGCTTTTCAAATTTATACTTGTACAATACTGATGGTAAATTGGTAAAACAACTCACAGACCATAATTGGGTAGTACAAGATATTATTGGATATGACGACAAAGGAAATGTTTACTATAAAGGGACAGGTGAAAGCCCTTTAGAAACTCATTATTTTATGGTGAACATTAATAGTGGGTTTCAATGTAATCTAACCGAAATAGCTGGGACACATAAAGCCATTTTTAGCACTGATTATAAATATATGTTCGACATTTATTCTAACTACGAAACACCTAACCAAGAAATTATTTATGATATTGTAAAACGCAAGAAAATAAGAACGGTTTTAACTGCTGAAAATCCATATAAAAATGTAACTATAGGAACTGCAGAGTATGGCACTATAAAGTCGGCTGATAAAAAAACAGATTTGTATTACCGTTTAATTAAACCGTCAAATTTTGACCCTACAAAAAAATACCCTGTATTGGTGTATGTGTATGGAGGACCACACGCTCAATTGGTTAAAAATGCTTGGCTTGGAGGCGCAAGTTTATGGATGTATTGGTTGGCAGAGCAGGGCTATTTAGTTTATACAGTTGACAATAGAGGTTCAGCAAACAGAGGATTTGAATTTGAAAGTGTTATTCACCGTCATTTAGGAGATAACGAAATGGCAGACCAAATGGAGGGGGTAAAATTTCTAAAATCTTTACCTTACGTTGATGCGGATAGATTAGCCGTTCACGGTTGGAGTTTTGGTGGATTTATGACAACTTCTTTAATGTTACGTTACCCAGGAGTATTTACAACAGGGGTGGCAGGAGGTCCTGTAACCGATTGGAAGTATTATGAAATTATGTACGGAGAGCGCTATATGGACAGACCTAAACAAAATGAAGAAGGTTATAAAAAAGCGCGTTTAATGGAATATGTTAATCATTTAGAAGGAGATTTATTGTTGATTCACGGCACAGTTGATGATGTGGTAGTAATGCAACACAATTTAGCTTTGGTAAAAGCATTTGTTGACAACGGAGTACAAGTGGATTTTTTCCCTTACCCAATGCATAAACACAACGTCAGAGGAAAAGACCGTGTTCACTTAATGACCAAAGTTCTTAATTATGTGATTGAACATAATAAATAAAATAATTTTGATTTACTGAAAAATTTAAAAATCAAATTTTAAATGTTATTACGTATAATCAATTAGTAAATGTAACTTTTAGGAGTATTTTTATATTCTTAATATCGTTATTTTTTATTGTGTTTGTCAAAGTATATGTGTTTTTTTATCTCCAATAAACAATTTTACCATTGTTTGCATCTAATAAATTTTGAGGGACAGATGTTTTAATTTCTTCGGCAAACAATTCAAGAATTTTAGATTTTACATTGGTACGAGAAGTAACCATTCCTACTTCGCGCAAAGGTTTGATGTTGGCAAAGGATTTTACAATTCCCTTTTTAGACACATCAATGGTTGCCAATTCAGGTAAAAGTGTATAACCACCTTCATAATTTACTATATTTACAATTGTTTCTAATGAACCACTTTCAAATTTAAAATGCTTGCTTTCTTCTAATTTTGAGGAATAATCACACAAATTTATTACCTGTGTTCTAAAACAGTTCCCCTCGCTCATTAACCAAAGTTTTTCTGTTGCAATTTCATATGTAAACACTTCTTTTGCCTTAGCAAATGGATGGTTAGGGTTAACATACAGTAATATTTCTTCATAAAATAAAGGGGTTTCAAAAATACCTTTTTCGTTTAAAGGTGTAACTAATAACCCAACATCAATTTCATCATTTTTCAATGTGTTAATAATGTCTTCTGACAACATTTCATTTATGGATATATTTAGTTGAGGATATTTTTTAGAGAAATTTCCTATAAATTTGGGGAGTAAATATGGTGCTAATGATGGGATAATACCAATAGAAAGGTCTCCGCTTATTGAATTCTCTTCATCCTTAATAATTTCATTAATTTTTCTAGATTGATATAAAACCTCTTTAGCTTGTTCAATAATTTTAGCACCAATTATTGTAGGAACAATTGGCTGTTTACTTCTATCAAAAATAACCACATTCAAACGGTCCTCTAATTTTTTTATTTGCATACTAAGCGTAGGCTGTGTAACAAAACAATGTTCAGATGCTGTTACAAAGTGTCTGTATTTATCTACAGCTACTATATATTCAAGTTGTTGGAGTGTAATCATAATACAAATATAGTTAAAATCTATTAGGTTATAAAATTAATCAATTTGATTTATGACTTGTTTTAATCTATCTTTGTACCACAATTAATAACTTAAGATAAAAAATAAAATTATGGAATTACAAAAAGAAACAATAGGTGTTATGCCAAGGATAGGTGATATGGCACCAGATTTTGAAGCAATAACAACAAAAGGAAAGATTAAGTTCTCTGAATTTGCTAAAGATAAATGGACAATTTTATTTTCACATCCAGCAGATTTTACACCAGTTTGTACTACAGAAATGTCTGGTTTTGCAGAGAGACAAGAAGAATTTAATGCGTTAAACACTGAGCTTTTAGGTTTGAGTATAGATAGTATTCATTCGCATTTGGCTTGGGTAAATAATGTGAGAGAAAAGACAGGAGTTTATTTTGATTTTCCTATTATAGCAGATATAGATATGAAGGTTTCAAAGCTTTATGGGATGTTACAGCCCAATGAAAGTGAAACAGCAGCAGTTAGAGCCGTCTTTTTTATTGACCCATCTAAAAAGATTCGTTTGGTAATGTATTATCCTTTAAATGTAGGAAGGAATATGGATGAAATACTACGAGCGTTAGAAGCCCTACAAGTATCTGACAAAAATGGAGTTGCTATGCCTTTAAACTGGAAAAAAGGCGACAAAGTTATTGTTCCCCCACCAAAAAACTTAGATGAAATGAATGAACGATTAAGTGATGATACTTGTGAAAGAACAGATTTTTACTTGTGTAAAAGGGAATTATAAAATTGTTAAAGAGGGAGTTTAGTATCCAATAAATAGAGAAAAATTAAAATATGAAAAATTTAATAGGTATAGATGCGAATCAATCAAAAAAGATTGTTAATGAATTAAATGATTTGTTAGCCAATTATCAGGTGTTTTATCAAAATTTAAGAGGATTTCATTGGAACATAAAAGGTAAATCATTTTTTGAGTTACACTTAAAGTTTGAAGAATTATACAATGATGCAGTCATTAAAATTGATGAGATAGCTGAAAGGGTGCTGACCTTAGATGGTACACCGCTACATAGTTTTGAGTCTTATTTAAAACAATCAGAAATAAAGTCAGTTGAAGGCGTTATAGATGCACAACTATCAGTAAAAACGATATTAGAAAACTTTTACGTTTTATTAATAAAAGAGCGTAATATTTTAGAATTAGCCTCTGACGCTACAGATGAAGGCACAGTGTCTTTAATGAGTGACTACATTACACAAACAGAAAAAACAATGTGGATGCTTAATGCTTATTTAGGCTAGGGTATTTTATTGTTTTTAAAAAATATAAAGAGGGAAGTCACACTATGATTTCCCTCTTGACTTTGACAGAATAATTGTATTTTCCGTTATTTTAAAACTGATTAACCGCTTTCGAACCACAACGTAAATACGTTTACGTTGAGTGTTAATAGCTTTGTACTGTAACAGATATAACAAATTATTGTGAATATTTTAAGATTTATAGAGAAATTTCCAACAGAAGAAAGTTGCAGAAATGATTTTAGAGAGAAAGAAGGTGTTTATTGTAAAAAGTGCAAAAGTAAAGACCATTATTGGTTAAATTCTAAAGAACAATGGCAATGTAAGAACTGTAAATTTAGAACAACATTGAGAAGCGGAACAATAATAATGGAACACTCTAATTTGCCTTTTAGAATTTGGTATATAGCTATGGCGTTTATGAGTTTTACAAAAAAGGGAATATCGGCCAAGGAAATGC
>DQTE01000018.1 GCA_015662905.1 Crocinitomix sp.
GTGTTTGATTTAGACCCTTCAACTGATTTCTCTGCTGACCCAAATAATTACAGACTGTTAATTGACCATTCTGACAATGATTTTAGTGTTGTTGACTTATCAATGGCTGGGACTTACAATGCCATTACAAATGAAATAACATTTACCAATGTTGATTTACAAGCAGGCTCTTATTTTACTTTAGCTGGAGATGCACCTCAAGATATTATTTCTATAACAACAGGGTTGTGGAATCAGCCAACAACTTGGAACTGTTCATGTGTACCAGGTGCTTTTGATAAAGTAACGGTTGATGACACTCACACTGTTACTCTGAATGTTGATGCAGCAGTTACTAAACTAACAATAAACCCAACAGGAAATTTAACATGGTCCTCAAACCAAAATTTAGAACTAACAGACAGTTTAAAAGTTTATGGTGCTTTTAATATGGGTACGACGGGGCAAGTATCATTTATTGGTAATGGTTCACAAGTTATTGATTTGAATGGTGGTTTGGTTGATTTCACCAATGTTAACATATCTAATACAGGAACGGGTGTAGTTTTAGCAAATGGTAGTTTACAATTAAATGGTTTATTGAGTTTTGGAGGTGGAGATTTTGATTACACAGCTGGAACATTAATTGTAAACTCTACGTCATCAACTACGACAGGAAGAGTAGGACCAATTCCATCAGGAGTTACTTTAAGTGGTACAGCAACTGTTAGAAGGTTTTTACCAGCAGGTAGTGCAGGAGAGAGAACGTTATCATCTCCAGTAATTGGTGCTAACTTATCTATGTGGGATGCTACTATAGCTATTAGTGGTGTTGGTTTTCCTGACGGTTGTGCTTGGGGTAATGGTCAGTGTTATTACTCTTGTAAAAAGTTTTTGGGAGGAGAATTTGCTACGGATTATATTGATGTTACCAACCCAAATGAACCATTAGAAAGTGGTGTAGGTTACGAATTGTTTATAGGAGATGATTTGAATACTTGGAGTGGCGCTACTGTTTCATCAACAGGTAGTTTGAGACCGAGTACGGACTTTAATTACTCAACAGGAGCTTATCAATGGAATATTATTGGAAACCCTTATGCGTCACCAATTCTTTTTGATGATATGGTAGTTGGTAATAGTAACGTGTTTAACTACTTTTATGTGTTTGATGCTAATACAGGTAGCTACCAGTGGTATCAAGTTGGTGGTGGCTCAAGTGTGCCTGAATTAGCTAATGGTCATATTGCCATTGGACAAGGTATATGGGTGTTTGGTGGTTTTGCCGGTCCAGTAATTACTTATAGACAGTCGTTTAAAGTAGATGGTGCTAACTTTATAAAAAAACAAGTTCCAAATACCTATATAAAATTACAGTTAACGCAAGAAGGTACTACCTATAAAAATGTAGCAATGATTGATTTTAACCCTAATAGTTTTGATGATTATGATTCATTAGATGTAAGGGCATTTACTTTTGCAAAACAAAAAGCATCTTATTTAATGATTAACACACCTCAAGAAAAGTTAGTTAAAAACTATTTGTCAACTGATGGTAGAGATAAGGTTGTTGATTTAACGGTTAAAATTTTAAGCGAAGGGTATTTTTCAATTGATGTATCTAATATTGAAAATCATTCAACTTATGAATATATTACACTAATAGACAACTTAACACATCAAAAAATTAATTTAAGAAAATATCCTCATTACACTTTTTATAGTGAGGAGGGTGAATTTGATAGGTTTACATTGGTGTTATCTAATGAAAGAATTATAGGTAATTCGCTTTCTGTTATAACAACAGAAGTTAGTGATATTAAGATCACTCAAATTGGAAATGCTGTAAACGTTGTTTCTGATGAGTTAATTGAAGGAAATTCTGAACTAGTAATTTACAATCTTTTAGGGCAAGAATTAATTTTTTCTACTACCTTTGAAGTTCAAAAAGGAGATAACATGATATTTGTACCTGAAAGTATTAAAGGTATATTTATTGTAGTAGTTAAAACGCCTAATGGAGTTGAAACTAAAAAAATGTTGTTTTAATTAAGCTGAAATGAGAAGGAAATCATATTTATTTATATACAGAACAGCTTTGCTTTTGTTTGCAATGGCTATGAACTTTGTTGCCTTTTGCCAACCACCTGGTGGTCCACCACCTGGCGGGCAAGTACCTGGTGGGACAGGTCCTCCTTGTTGGGATCCTGAATGTATTCCTATTGATGGTGGCTTAGGTTTTCTTATTGTTGCTGGTGCAGCAATAGGGGCGAAAAAAATTAGAGATTATAAAAAACAGTCCAATTATTAGGGACTGTTTTTGATTTTAAAACTTATAAGTGGACTCTTCTTTTTTTAAAAATAACAAAAAATTAATTCAATTTATAGGTGTTGGTGGATTGGGTTATGTTCTATGGATATTAATATATCACGTTTACATAAAACAATATACTAATTGGGATTATTTACTGAATGACAATATTGCAAATTTAACTATTTCGTTATTAAAAACTTTTGGTATTGAATCATTTAAAGAGATAGATAGCGACCATGTAATTGTATCATTGACAAATTCAAATCATAGGGGTGTTTGGATAGGAGATAATTGTAATGGATTTAAGCTTTTTTCAATATTTACCATCTTTTTATTGGCTTTTCCATCAAATTGGAAATCAAAACTATGGTATATTCCTTTTGGTATAGTCATTATTCATTTTGCAAATATTATACGAATTGTTGCCCTTGTTTTAATTAATGACAGTAACCCTGCTTATTTAGATTTTAATCATGATTACACGTTTACAATTTTTGTGTATTCAATTATTTTTGGATTATGGTACTGGTGGTTAAAAAAATATAGTAGAAATGAAAGGGAATAAAATAAAAATAATTCTACTAATTTTAACTATAGTTTTAGCTGGGTTTGGTAGGGATTTTGTGATGAAAAATATCAATTGGGTTATAAAGTACTTAACACAAGGTGGTACAAATTTTTCTCAATCTGTATTTAATCCATTTTTAAAATGGGAGGTGTCAGATTTAATAAGACTAAAATGGGGATTAACCATAGGTTTTACATTGTTATTTTATATTTTAACCAAAATAATTATACAATCTATTTTTAAGAGAGGTAATACACTCGTTAAATTATTTTATTTTACCCTAATTGCAAGCGCTACTTTTATTTATTTTATTGGGTACGTATTTGGTATTATTGATACAATTTATCCCACGGTTAGAACGATAATGGGAATCGCTCAATCATTTGTACCTTTCATCATTATTTATCTTTTTCTTAAATTTTACTCCTCAATTAATTTAACAAAAAAGAACGAATGATTGATTGTATAATTATAAAAGTTTCTTTAATTCTTTAGAAAATTCTGTATAAATGTTCTGGGCATTAAATCGTTTGTTCCAAAATTCTCTAATCTCTATTCTTTTTGACATTGTATTAAATTCAGAATTGTTAAATTCATTTATAAATTTTGCAGGTTTATTTATATCAAAATTTTTATCTAACAATAAACCTGTGTTATGGTTGACAATCTCCGAAACGCCACCAACATTAGTTGCAATAATTGGTACACCAAAACTAATTGCCTCTTGCATAGAAACAGGTAAACCTTCTGTTGAACTTGTAGAAATTAACATGTGTACAGTGTGCGTTTTAAAAAATTCAATTATTTCTTTGTTTGGGACTTCTCCTTTAAAGATTACTTTATGTTTGCTGGATATTTTCTTTGCTTTTTGTTTAATATCATCCAACAAATTTCCATCTCCAAAATGAACCCACTTTATATTTATGTTTACTTGTTTTAAAATGTCAATAATGAGTTCAACTCTTTTAAGCGCTATCACATTAGATATAGATACAATTGTTAAATCATTCTCTAGTTCAAATTTACCTAAACCGTAATCTGTTGTGCCCAAATATTTATATTGTACTTTTTGAGGGTATAATTTTAGCGATTTTATGTATTTTTCTGCAATTTGAGTGTTTGGCATTATTTTATCAGCATACTTGTAGATTAGCCCTCTAAATGGTAGATAACCTCCCTCATGTCTTTCATTCCAAATGTCAAATCCTCCACATCTAAACACAAAATTATTAATGACACCTTTTTTTCTTAAAAATGTTAGGGTTAAAGCCCA
>DQTE01000245.1 GCA_015662905.1 Crocinitomix sp.
CCTCCAAATATTGAAGTACAGGGGGTACTTTTTTAATTTAATGACTTTGACAACACAGTTTATAGCAAAATCAATACTTTTGCTATGTCTTAAAATTTATTTAGGACGGAATTGTTAATAAACTTTGAAAAAGGGCAACAGGAACGTTATTTAATTTGTCATTAATAAATTACAGTAATTTCTTTTTTCGTTATGTTCTTTTTAGCATCAATGGCTACTATTTTTACAATGTTTTCTCCTTTAATTAAGTGTAGTTTACTTCTACTATCTAAAGGTATTATATACTTTCGTTTTTTACGGTTATACGTCATAAGCACCCAATTATCATTAATATAAGCTTTATATGTTTTTACGCCAGATAAATTGTCTTGTATAATTAATTCAAGTGTTTTATATTTGGTAATAGTTTTGTTATTGTAAAAATCAAGTGTTTTTATAATAGGTGGCAAGGTGTCAATCATTAACGAAAATTGACCAAACGCTCTAGCCCTGCCTTCAACCCAATCATCAATATAGTGTCCACCAACGTATTTAACTTTATTTTTATTGTCAAAATAAATAATAGCTAGTTTTGATTTAGGTAAATCATTATAATTTTCGGGAAGTTTAATTCTAACATCATATTTTTTTTGCACAGGTATGCCGTAATCAGTAAATGAATATATTTTTCCAATGCAGTTTAGATTAGAATCAGGGATTGTTTCTTTATACCGAATTTCAAGTGGTTCATAAAAACTGACAGGTTCAAATAACACTTGAAAATTATCCTTTAATATGTAATTAACAGTGTCTGGATAAATGTATTTTTTAGTATTTAAAAAAGGGTTTTTAGCAAATTCGTCAGTTTTAGAATCTACCTTAAATGTTATTCTGATGTTATTTTGATGTACATCAAATACAGATAAGGTGTATTGTCCATTTCTGTCTGTCCATTTTATTTTTCCGCCATTCAACGGATAAATTGGTAAAGGGTTTATGTGATTAGTAAACTGTTTGTGGATGTGCTTGTTTTGTTGTTTAAATGCGTAATAGTCTTTGTGAGTGTTCATAAATCGGTTAAATGAAAAATCCATATATTCGGTAAGTTGTTCATGTAAAAGCACCCCGTCTTTGTAAAGCTTACTGTTATATATACCACACCAATTATGGGCGCCATCTAACTTGTCTAATGCATGGAGTCCAATACCTAAATAAGTGTTTTCTACCAATAAGTCATCAAGGTTTATTGGTTTTCCATTGTTAACGATTAAACGCCCTTTAATCATTTTAACGTAAAAATACTTTTCTTTTCCCGGTATTAAATAACCTTGTTTGGTAATGGTGTAAAACTTAATTCCTCTGATGATGGGTTTAGTAGTGTCTTTAATAAGTTTTTGGTAGCATTTAAAAAGAAGAGGGTTTATAGCGTGTTCGGTTTTAGTTTCTCTAATTTCAAAATGTAAATGTGGGGCAGATGAACTTCCTGAGTTTCCAGAATAACCAATTATTTCACCTTTTTTAACGGGTATTTTTAAGTCTAACACATTTTTATCAACGACGTAGCTTTCGTAATTTTTTTGAATTTGATACACTAGAGAATCAATAAAAGGGGCGAAATTTTTACAATGCGCATAAACAGAGGTTAGTCCATTGTTATGTTGAATATATATGGCATTGCCATATCCCCAAGGTGACACTCTTAGTCTTGAAATATATCCATCTTCTATAGCATATAACTTTTGCCCCTCTACCCCTTGTGTTTTTATATCTAAACCAGTATGGAAATGATTTGACCTTATTTCACAAAAATTTCCTGCTAAAATCAAATCTATTTGCATAGGTGGAAATAAATTTTGATTGTAATCAATATTTTTAGGTTGGTAATCTATTGATAAAGCAAAAAAAGAGGTTAAAAATAATATCAAATAAAATGTTTTGAACATATAAATTTTTGGTTTGTGAAAAGTTTACCTCAAATTTAGTGCCTTAAAATGTTGACTAATATTAAAACTTAAACATCTTATTAAAAGAATGTTTTTAATAATTAGTTGAAAATTACTTTGAAAATGGCTTAAAGTATTGTAATTTTGTTAGCAATATTTTTGATAAGAAAACAATGTCAAACAGTAAAGAACTGATAATAAAGCTTGAAAGAGGGGTTGATGCTTTAATTGATAAGGTTTATAAATTATCTTTAATTGTAAAATCTCAAGAACAAAAACTTGGAGACTTAACAGAGTTAGTTGAGAATTACAAGACGGACAATTATAGATTAACTAAAGAAATTGAAGAATTACAACAGAAAATTCAAGTAAAAAATTCAGGTTCTGAGCAAATAAGACAGTATAAATCAAAAATAAACGAATTGGTAAAAGAAATTGATACTTGTATTTCTTTACTTAACAGATGATAAATGGAAAAAGTATCTTTAAAAGTTATTATAGCAGGTAGAACTTATCCTTTAACTATAAAAAAGGAGGAGAAATCTACTGTGTTAAACGCAGCTGAAAAGATAAACTCAAACATAAAAAAATTACAAGGCAGTTATGCTGTTAAAGACATGCAAGATCTTTTAGCTATGACCGCTTTGCAATTGGCAATTCAGAATAATTCAAAACCTGTTGCCCAAACTCAATCTATAGACTCAACTGTTATTAAGGATTTATCTCGTATCATAGGTAAAATTAACGAGCAGTTATAAACTGCGTATAAAAAATCCTCTGTAAAGAGGTGTTAAAAGATATGGATATAACGAGTATAGTAATTGGTCTTGCAATAGGCGTTGTAGTAGGCGCATTAATAGCTTTTGTATTACAAAAAAGTGCTTTGAAAGCAAAAACTAAATCTATTTTGAAAGAGGCAGAAGTAGAAGGAGAAGCGCTTAAAAAAGAAAAAATACTACAAGCCAAAGAAAAGTTTTTACAACTTAAAGATGAACACGAAAAAACGGTTAGAAATAGAGAGAAAAAGATTCAATCTTTAGAGGATAAAACTAGAAATAAAGAAAAAAGTTTGAATCAAAAAATAGGTGAAGTAGGAAGAAAAGAAAAAGAACTTCAACGCTTAGAAAAAGAACTCAATGACGAAAGGGAAATGTTAATTGAGAAACGCAAGGAAATAAGTAAACTACATCAAAAGCAAGTTGTTGAATTGTCTAAAATATCTGGATTGTCTCCTAATGAAGCTAAAAAAGAAGTAAAACAAGCCTTAATTGATGAAGCTAGAACTGAAGCTATGGCTACAATAAAAGACATAGTTGATGAGGCAAAGATTAATGCGAATAAAGAAGCAAAAAAAATAGTTATTCAATCTATACAGCGAGTTGCTACGGAGCAGGCAGTTGAAAATTCTGTTTCGGTATTTAACATTGAGTCTGATGAGATGAAGGGAAGAATTATAGGTAGAGAGGGGCGTAATATTAGAGCATTAGAAGCTGCTACAGGAGTTGAAATAATAGTTGATGACACTCCTGAGGCCATTATCTTATCGTGTTTTGATTCAGTTAGACGAGAAATAGCAAGGTTATCTTTACACCAATTGGTAAGTGATGGAAGAATTCACCCTGCAAGAATTGAGGATGTTGTTAGAAAAACAAAAAAATCTTTGGATGAGGAAATTATTGAGACAGGAAGGCGTACTTGCATTGATTTAGGCATACATGGACTACATCCTGAATTAATGAGAATGGTAGGAAGAATGAAATACCGTTCGTCTTATGGTCAAAATTTATTACAACATAGTAGAGAGGTTGCAAATTTATGTGCTACCATGGCAAGCGAGTTAGGGCTGAACCCTAAAATAGCTAAAAGAGCAGGTTTATTACACGATATTGGAAAAGTACCAGATGATGAACCAGAATTACCACATGCTATTATTGGAATGAAGTTGGCAGAAAAATATAAAGAAAAGCCAGACGTTTGCAATGCTATTGGAGCTCACCATGATGAGATTGAGATGACAACACTAATTTCACCAATTGTGCAAGTATGTGATGCCATTTCTGGTGCTAGACCTGGTGCTAGACGTGAAATAGCAGAGTCTTACATTAAGCGTATTAAGGAGTTGGAAAATATAGCTGTTGGTTTTGATGGGGTTACAAAGTCGTATGCTATTCAGGCAGGAAGAGAATTAAGAGTGATGGTAGAAAGTGAAAAAGTATCAGATCAAAGAGCTGATGAGTTATCGTTTATTATTTCTCAAAAAATTCAGAATGAAATGACTTATCCCGGGCAGGTTAAAGTAACAGTAATTAGAGAGAAAAGAGCAGTACATTACGCAAAATAGAATAATTTTGAGCAATCAAAAAACCATATTAATTACAGGTGGAGCCGGTTTTATCGGCTCCAATTTGTGTGAACATTTTTTAAACAACGGTTATAAAGTTAAATGTTTAGATAATTTATTAACCGGACATAAATCTAATATTGAGCCTTTTTTATCTAATCCTAACTTTGAATTTTTAGAATTAGATATTAGAGATTATAAATCATGTTTAAAAGCAAGTAAAGGTGTTGATATGATTTCACATCAGGCAGCTTTAGGTTCGGTTCCAAGGTCAATTGACAACCCAATACCTACAAACGAAATTAATGCCCAAGGTTTTTTAAATATGCTAAATGCAGCTCGTGAAAATGGGGTAAAACGGTTTGTGTATGCGTCAAGTTCATCTGTTTATGGAGATTCAAAAGAATCCCCTAAAAAAGAAGACGACTTAGGTAAACCGTTATCGCCTTATGCAGTTAGTAAACTTACTAACGAACTTTATGGTAAAATTTTTCACGATTTATATGGTATGGAAATAATTGGGTTAAGATATTTTAATGTTTTTGGGAAAAATCAAGATCCTAACGGTGTCTATGCTGCTGCCATACCTAAATTTATAGGATTGTTTTTAAAAGGAAAGGCGCCTACTATTCACGGAGATGGAAATCAAACAAGAGATTTTACATATATTAAAAATGTAATTCATGCTAATGAACAAGCATTAACCATTGACAACACTAAAGCTTTTGGAAAAGCTTATAATGTGGCTTGTGGCACATCTTATACTTTAAATACAGTTATAAACGTTATAAAGTCAGCTTTGCAAAAAAGAGGTAAAAATGTTTCTGAAATTCAACCAATTTACGGAAAACCACGTCAAGGAGATATAAGAGACTCTTTAGCAGATATAACAAGAATTAAAACAGTGTTAAATTACGTTGTTCAAACAAGCTTTGATGAGGGAATGGATGAGTATATTTTAAACTGTTATGCAATATAGCTCCAATAAATCAGATTTGTTTTTATTGATATTTAAAAAAACAGTAACA
>DQTE01000030.1 GCA_015662905.1 Crocinitomix sp.
GAGTTTTTACTGGTTTTTCTTCTTTATCTTGAATATCAGGCAATTAACTTTTTATAATCGTGGTGAATGTACCTGATATTAGACAGGTGTACGAAGTCAGGTGAAAGTTAAAGAAATGCTTGAAAACCCTGAAAAAATGCTCTTTGACGCAAAAGACCAAATAGAAGTGTTGTTAGGACTTTAGTAAACAATATAAACTTTAAAAAACACCAGTAATTTGTTGGTGTTTTTATATTTAGTTATAGTCAATTCCGTCTAAACAAATTTTAGAATAACGAAAAACACGATTATTCTATTAAAGTCAAGAATTTTTTTTTACACATACTATTGAATATCAATCAACAAACTTATAACCAACTCCTCTTAAACTTATAAAATATTTTGGTATTTTAGGATTATCTTCAAAATGTTTTCTTAAATTTAAAATATAGTTATCAATTGTCCTGCTATTTGGTGATGAATTTTCAGACCAAAGGGCATTTAAAATATTTTCTCTAGATACTACCTCATTTTTTTTAGATATCAACAATTTTAACAATTCTATCTCACGTTTACTTAAGGTTAACTTACCATTTTTTGTATCGACTTCATAAGTCTTAAAATCTACAGAATAGCCATTTCCAAAGACAAATTTATCTTTATCATCTAACGTATTAGATTTTTTGGAAAACCTATTGATTAAATTTTTCACCCTTAGTAAAAACTCATCTAAATGAAAAGGTTTAACAAGATAATCATCAGCACCTATACTCAATCCTTTAATCCTGTCCGTACTTGTTCCTTTAGCTGAAATAAATAAAATAGGCACATCACTTTTTTCTTTTCTAATAATTTCACAAATATCAAAACCATTAACCTCTGGTAACATTATGTCTAAAACAATCAGGTCAAATTTGTTATTATGTATATAACGTAACGCTTCTGTTCCCGTTTTAGCTTGTGTAACCTTAAAATCTTCTAAAGTCAAGTTTAAAGTCAAAACTTCTGTTAAACTTTCCTCATCTTCAACTAATAAAATTTCTTTCAAAATGTTTCTTTTTTGTTTTAATCACCAAAGATAATCAAAAAGCAATTAAATTTGTAATTCTATGAAAGATTCACATACGGTTTATATAGCAGTAGGAACAAATTTAGGTGATAAATATAAAAATATTGAAACAGCTTATAAACTAATACAAAGTCTAGTAGGTAATATAATTTCAAAATCTCATATTTACTGTTCAGAACCTTGGGGCTTTTCTTCAAATGATGATTTTTTAAATTCTGTGATAGAAATACATACCAAACTTTCACCTTTAGAATTACTAAATAAACTTCAACATATAGAAAACAAAATGGGGAGAAAACAGAAAACATCTAAACTATACGAATCTAGAATTATTGATTTAGATATATTGAGTTATGATGATTTGGTTATAAATAGTAAAGAATTAACACTTCCACACCCTTACATTGAGAAAAGAAATTTTGTATACATACCGCTTAGAGAGATTTGTCCAAACTGGGTAAACCCCATAACAAGTTTAAGATTAGATGATATTAAAAAGGACTTAAATATTAAAAAATATCCAAAAAAAAACATTTAATTGCTACATAACGAAAAAAAATAACTATTATTGCAATGAATTTAATAAATTATTAAAAAGAAATATAACAATGAAAAGACAAAGTTATAAAGGATTAGCAGCTTTTACAGTTGCAACAGCGTTATTAACTGGTTGTAAGTTAATAGGAGATGTAGAATACACTTTAGATAAAGACCCTGTTGAAATGCACGGTGATAGCATTAAAGTTAACATTACGGTTAAAGTGCCAGAAAAAGGATTAAATAAAAAAGCGGTTGCTGTTATCACACCAATGTTAGGAGATAAAGCTTTTCAACCAATAACAATCCAAGGTCAAAAAGCTACAGGTAATGGACAAACTATTAATTTTAAACCAGGAGGTACAATTAATTATACTGATGTTATACCATATTCTTCAGATTTAGAAAATGCTGAATTAAAAGTTACAGGAACAGTTACCAAAGGTAAAAAAGAAAAAGCAATTGAAGAAAAGAAGATTGCAGACGGAACAATCGTTACCCCGTTATTAGTTCAAAATGATGATAAAGCTATTTTGGCTCAAGATCAATTTGTAAGAACTACTGAGGAAGCATTTACTGGTAGTAACGGTATTCAGGTTAACTTTGACAAAGCTAAAGCTAATGTTAAGTCTTCAGAATTAAAACAATCTGATATTAAGGAGTTAGAAGAATTTTTAACAGCTTCTATCACCAACCCTAAAGTTGCGCCAAAATCAATTCAATTAATTTCTTATGCATCTCCAGAAGGTGAAGTAGGTAAAAACTCTGAGTTGGCTTCAGATAGAGCGAACAACACAAAAGATGCTTTGACAAAAATCATTGCTAAAATAGAAAAAGGTATGGATATTCAAGTTCCTAAAGGACAATTAGCTGCACCTACTATGTCTAGCCTTATCCAAACTATGCCAAAAGGTGAAGATTGGAATGGATTTAAAAAAGCAGTTGAAGCTTCTAACCTTGAAGATAAAGATTTAATTATTCGTGTTTTAAGCATGTATAAAGACCCTAATCAAAGAGAAGAAGAAATCAAAAAAATGGCAAAAACTTACAAGAAGTTAGAAAAAGATATTTTACCTCCATTAAGAAGAACTCAAATTAAAGTTGTTTATGATAAAATTGGTTGGTCTGATGAAGAATTAAAAGCTTTATCAACTTCAAATCCTGATACTTTAAATGTTGAAGAGTTGTTATTTACTGCTACGTTATATGACAACTTAGATGAAAAAATGAGATTATACAAAGAAGTTGTTAGACAATATCCTGAAGATTGGAGAGGTCACAACAATGTAGGTGTAATTTACTATATGCAAAATGATTTATCAAGTGCTAAACCATATTTCGAAAAAGCTAATAGTTTAAACGAAAATGCTATCTCTTTAAATAACATGGGAATTTTAGCTCGTCAAAATGGAGATAGAGTTAAAGCTGCTGAATTATTTAACTCTGCGTTATCGGCTGGTTCAGAAGTTAAATACAACTTAGGAATTATTGATATTCAAAATGGAAACTATGAAGAAGCAATTGCTAACATGGGATCTGAAAACACTTTCAATAAAGCACTTGCTCAAGTATTAAATAAGGATTATGATGCTGCTATGTCAACATTAGATGCATCAGCTGACGCTAATACTGCTTTAGGTTACTATTTAAAAGCTATTATTGGAGCAAGACAAAACAACCTTGAGTTATTAACAAATAACTTAACGTCTGCTATCGCTAAAGATTCAAGCTTAAAAGCTAAAGCTGCTAAAGATAGAGAGTTTATTAAATTCTTTGACAATGCTGCATTTGCCGCATTAGTTAAGTAAAATTATATCATTACAATTTTAAAACCTCAACCTATTATGGGTTGAGGTTTTTTTATTCTGATGATATTATATTGATATTTGGAAAGTGAACAAACAAAAAATTAACGAGCTGAGACTTGATGAAAATGATATATTTGAATCATACATTGGACAAACAAAAGAATAGAAGGACATATTGCATTGAGCTTTATAGCTTACACTATGCTAAATCAAATACGAAACGTTAATAAAATGCAGTACAGAGAAATAGTAAAAACATTAGACAAAATGCAAATGTCAGAAATAAAAGAAGACGACAATGAAGAGTTATTGTATTTACGCTCAAAAGTAGATGAAAACCAAAAGAAAA
>DQTE01000185.1 GCA_015662905.1 Crocinitomix sp.
AAGATTAATGTCGGTGACAGAGTAATAACAAGTGGTTTGGATCATATTTTTCCTATAGGAGTTCCTGTTGGAGAGGTTTTAGAAATAAAGAAGATGCAAGGATTTCAAGATGCCCAAATACGTCTTTACGGTGATACACTTCATCCAAATTTTTTACATCTTGTCTATCGCATAGGGTTTAAAAAGGTAGAGCGTTGAAATATAATGATTTAGATTTAAGTGATTGGAAAGAGATCGATATCAATACAGACTCTCTTTGGTTAATTCAAAGCAGAGACAAAAGCGGAAAGCATAAAAATATCTATCATGGAAATTTTATTCCACAAATTCCAAATCAACTCATTAGACGCTATACAAAAGAACAAGATACTATCTTAGAGCCATTTATGGGAAGTGGTACGACTTTGTTTGAATGCGAAAATCTAAACAGAAAATATATAGGCTTTGATATAAATGATAAGATGATCGAGTATGTAAATAGTAGTATGAAAGATAACCTTTTATATACAGATTACTATATAGCTAATTGTAACTCATTAGATAAAAATATGGTAGAAGAAAATTTACAAAAAGCAAAAGAGAATTTAAAAACAAACAGTGTGCAATTTATTTTGATGCACCCACCATATATGGATATAGTGAAATTTACTGATAAAAAAGAGGATTTAAGCCAAATTAGTAATATTAAAGAGTTTGTTGAACAATTTAAAATAGTTTGTCAAAATGTATTGGAGTATCTTGATAAAGATAGATATTTTGCAATTGTAATTGGAGATGTATATAAGAATAGTGAAGTTTTGCCACTTGGATTTTATGTAATGGATATGATAAAAAGAAATTTTAAAACAAAATTAAAAGGTATAATTGTAAAAAATATTGAGGGCAATCGTGGAAAACTTGGCACACAAGGTGGTATTTGGAGATATAGAGCTTTGAATAGTGATTATTATATATTTAAGCATGAGTATATTTTTGTGTTTAAGAAGGAATTTTGATGGCAACAACACACGTTTTTGTAGTAGATACAAATACTTTTAAATACCATTTAGAATATTTATTTGCTGGAACTGGTGCAAGAGAGAGTTATGTTGATTTTAATAATTCATCAAATACTAACTTGTATTATGCTACAGAAAACAATCTTTTAGGTATGATAGCTGATGGTAGTCGGATAAGAATTGGAGATTTTATTATTTTTTATTTACAGCAAAACTTTTCACAGGGAATTCAAGAAGGAAAATTTTATGGTATTTTTCAGGTGAGTCAAGTTTTATTTTTAGATAATAATGACAATAATCAATTTTTAAAACAACAATTAAATAAGTCTTTAACTTTTAGGATACTAATTCAACCATGTGCAGTTTATTCACAAGGTGTTACAGAATGGGAAGCATTAGATGAAATAAGACATATTCAATCACCTAATCAAATGTTATGGAGTTTAATATATAGAAAATTAAAAGGAAATCGTGGTAATACAATGATTACATTATATGAAGCTGAAAGGATGTTTCATTTAATATCAGCTAAAAATAACAATCATTGCTTAAGTGGCAATAATTTCACTTTTGACATAACATCTCAAAAAATTATAAATGGCACTAATAATCATCAATATATAGGTCGAATGGAACAAATTAATATCTTTCCAAGATTGTTAAATAAATATCAAAATGATTTACAATTTGAGACTCATTTGCAAGCATATATTTTGCAAAATATAGAAAATATTTTTCAAGAAGAAAATATTGAGTGGATTGGAAATGAAGTTGCTTGCGGTGTAGGTATGCAACGAATAGATATTATGTTTTCAAGTAGTATTAATCAAATAAATAGGAAAATCGTTCCTATAGAACTTAAATCTACTTATACTTATCCAGAAATTATTTTTCAATTACAAAGGTATGTTGATTGGATACACCAATATTATTTACCAAATATACCATCAATAATAGAACCAATAGTTATTTCAAGATTTATTGAAGATAAAACAACTAAATTTTATGTAGATATTATAAGTCAGTTTAACTATTTTAATAATACTAATAATTTACGAATTAGATATATTGAATTTATTATACAAAATAGTAATATAAATTTTACAGAGGTGAATTATTAAATGACTAACCCATTTAAACCAAACACAACTTCTTGCCACGATTGGGAAGTTTTAAAAGACTTACAATGGCACTGCACGAAATGTGAACTAAAATCTGGTCAGGCAAAAACTTGGCAGGTTTGGCGTCAAAATGGTATTCAGCTTGATACCGATGAAAAAGGAAATTTTTATAAAAAAATATTTTGTAAAACTTGTCAAAACAAAACTGTTCACCGCAAATTAAAATCATTAGAAATTTTACAAGATACTAAAGCAAGAAGCGGAATACCTCAAAAATTAGCAAGAAGAGTTAAAGAAGTTTATAAATATCAAGAAGCGATGCTACTTAGGAAAATGCCGCCAAAAGAATTAGAAGTTGATCATAAATTTCCTCAAGTTAGATGGTGTGAGAATGAACAAGAAAACAAATCCACAATGAGCGAAAAGGAAATAAAGCAAAAATTTATATTGCTTACAAGAAGTAATAATCTTTTGAAATCAAGATATTGTGAAGAGTGTGTAAAAACAGGTAAGAGAGGACATTTTCCGGGTATCTATTTTTGGTATGTAGGTGATGAGAAATGGAGAGGTAAGAATAAATGTGATGAGCGAGGTTGTGTTGGATGTTTTTGGTATGATCCTTATAAATGGAGGGAAGAGTTAAATAAATTAGTTAATAATAATATGTGAAAAAGTTAATAAAATAATTGTAAATTAAGTTTTCAAAAGGTAAAATTTTGGCTGTAGTTGTAGATAAATTTAAGGTTAAAGAATTGATGGCAAAAAAGAAGATTAAAAATCAATCCGAACTTGCTAAAATGTTAGGAATATCAAAAAATCAATTATCAAATATTTTGTCAAATAAGTATAGACCAATAAAAAGTAATATTGAAGAGTTATCTAACTTTTTGGGAGTAAGTCCTTTGGAGATAATAAAAGAGGAAGATAAAAAGTGAATTATATAGGATCAAAACATAAGCTTTCATCTTGGATAAAAGAGATTATAGTAGATAGAGTAGGGGA
>DQTE01000001.1 GCA_015662905.1 Crocinitomix sp.
ATTTTGCCCTGTGAGTTGTTTGTTTATTTGTTACATAATAGGCTGAAGCTACACGTAATAAACCAATATCTGAAGGCGAAATGCTATTAGGATTATTGCCAAAATTATAACTAAAAGGAATTTGGATAGTATTATTGAGATCTGAAAAAACATACATACCTTTACCATTTAATTTATTTATAGTAAATATCATATTTTTTTCTTCTTTAACAGGTGCTAGACCATTTTCCCAAAACAAAATTAATTCGCCTCCTTTCCCTTTAGTTTTATATAACTTATCTCCTTTAGAATTATAGTTAATACCAGTTAATTTTGCTGTTCTTTCAACATCATTTAGTAGTACGGGTGGCATTTTACCAATAAAAACCTTAGATTTTTCGTACACTTCTTTTGCATTTCTATAAGCTATAAAAGCATTGTTAAAATCATTTACCGATTCATAAATCATCCCCATTAAAATTAAGCCAAATGGGTCTTGAAAATATTTTTTTTCTTTTCCCTTTACTGAAATACTTAATGCCTGCTGTTTTAAATTAAGTTTTCTTACTTCAACAAGAGCATCATCTTTTTCTCCAAGATAGAGATAATTAAGGGCTTTGTAATAATTAACTAATATTTTTTCGTGAGCAGCAGCTCTATAGTTACGCATAGCTGGATTGACAAATGTTGAGGTTAAACCATCAGTAAAAGGGGCATATTCTTCCATCATATTATCAGCAATGTTTAAATGATAATTTGAACTATCATACTGTCCCTTTAAATGGTATATTTTTCCAATTTCAAGATGATAAAGTAGCTGGTTTCTTTTTTTGTTCAAAAACTTATTTTTGTTTATTGTTTTTAAAGCTTTATCAAAATCAGAATTTACAATAGCGACTTTAGTTTTTCGAATTTTTTGGTTGTAAGTAGCACAAGATTTGAATCCAAAAACTATAATTATTATAAAAATGGTATGTAAAAAGTATTTTAACACTACTAAAAAAATTGATATAAAAAATCCCCATCAGTTTACCAACAGACAAACATAACAGGGATAAAATTAATTATTAAGGTGTTGGTTAGTTTTTAACGTATTTTTTAATTTTCTTTTCTCCTATCCATACTACCTCACTCGTTTCAATATTAGTTAACTCAAGGTTAACTTGGTAATAAACGACTTTTTTACGTTTATAAGCATCAACAATTGTATTTATACTACCTTGAATCATAAAGTCAGCACCTACTTCTAACCCCCATTTTTTCATTGTAGAAACGGAAGCATTATTTTGTTGATCAGCCTTTTCAGCTCTAATCGCTTCACGTTTTTCTCCACCTTGAACCAATCTTGTTTTTTTAGATTTAACAATGGCTTTTTCTAAATCTTTCATAAATGTTTCAGCCTCTATATGTTCGTGACTTTTGTTTACTACAAACCCAACAATAATCACAGGTTTTTTTCCAGAATTTTGTCCCATAAAGGTTTTGAGCCATTGATCGTTTAATAGTTGTTCTGTTAACGCTTCAGCGGTCAATCTAGAGTCAACATCATTCCATTTACCACTGACATCAATAGTAGTATCTGTATCAACTCTTTTTACAGTGTGACAAGCAGAAACTATCATACTTATAGATCCAATAAAAAATAAATTAAATAATATCCGTTTCATAATAAGTTGTTTTGTTAATTAAAAATACTATAAAGAGCAGCTCCAAGCAATAATGTATTTACAACGCTATTGTATGAAGGTGTATTTCCATAATAACCATTGTTATAATAACCATTATTGTAATAACCGTTATTATTATATCCGTTATTATAGTTACACGAACCATAATATCTATATTTCATTTGGCGTTTATTGTACCTAGCGTCTTTTCTATCTTGTTTTTTTTGAGCTTTATACTCTGTCCAATCAAAAGCGGTATAGGTATTTTGAATTGTTTGTCCTTGCGTTTGATTTATTTCATCAGCTTTCTCGGCATATTTTTTTTGACTTACCTGATAATTAGGGTTTTGATCAGGGTCTGTTTGAGAAAAACTATTTACGCTAAATAAAAATGCTCCAATAATAAAGAATAACTTTTTCATAATAATAATGTTTTTTTTGTAATGTTACAATTACCGTGCCGTATTTTTTTTATGATTAACAATTAAAAGCAAGTTTTTTAAAACCTCATTTACCTGTTCTAAAATCATTGAGTTTTCATCATTTACAATAATATAGTCAGCTAAAGGTATTTTTTTTTCATCAGCCCATTGATTGTTCATTCGTTTCTCAATAGCTTCTATAGTGCTGTTATCTCTTTTTAACAAGCGTTTTATTTTTGTTTGTTTTGATGCAGTTATAAGGATTATCTTATCAAAATTTTTATAGGAATTACTTTCAAATAAAATTGCAGATTCATAAAATATTATTGAAGCATTTTGCTGGCAAATCCATTGTTCAAATTCCTTTTTAACAATGGGATGTACAATACTGTTCATTTGTTCTAATAATTTTTTATTAGAAAATATTTGTTTTGATAAATAAGGTTTGTTTAATTCTCCTGTTTCTAAATAAGCTAATGCTCCAAATACAGAAATGATTTTTTCTTTAACGGACTTTTTAGTAATTAAAATTTGTTTAGCAACTCTATCAGAATAAAAAACGGGATAACCCATGGCTTCTAAAATTCTGCAAACAAACGTTTTTCCAGAACCTATGCCACCGGTTACCCCGACAATTTTTTTGTTCAAAATATAGTTTAAATTTCTTCTACTTCAATCATTTTAAACGGCAAGTCAATAATGGCTTGATAATCTTCTCCTGCCTCTTCCATATCCTCATCATCCTCCTCAAAATACCAATTAATTTGCACATCAGTATCTTTATTATTTAACTTTTCTAATTGTTTAAATAAATCTAAAATACACTTTGATGATGATGTATTAAAATATTCTAATTTAATATCTACAATTGTATTTGATTTTGGATTTTCACCATACTTTTCAATCCATTCATTCAGTGGTTTGTAAAATTCAATAGAGTTTTCAGGGATTGAACGCCCCTTTAATTCCAAAACCCCATTCTCAGCATCAAACTTTACTGTTGGTACTTTTGCTGATCCTTCTAAACTTAAATTTTCCATAATCTATTTATTCTGCTATCTTAACTGTTAAACTAAAAAAGGTTGTATCCTTATCCGTTTCTAAAAAATAATACTCTAATTTTTGGCCAGATTTACGAGCTATATCAATCATTCCTAAACCTGCCGTACCCTTATCTGATCTTTCTCCATTGCTTAATACTTTTTTATAGTAAGCCTTAAGCTCGGCTTTATCCATACTGTTAACAATATCTAATTTACTTTTTAATAACTCTACATTTTTTGATTCCATATAATTACCTGTCATAATTTCGTAATTATCTTCATTTTTAGCAATCATCAATAATGCCGATTTATCAAACTCTTCAATTTCAGGGTTGTCAATATCAATATGGTGATATAAATTTTGTAAACACTCTACCAACACATTAAAAACCTTCCTTTTAACTTTTGGCTTTTCTTCATAGGAATCCATCTTAGATTCCATGATAGAAAGAATGGTTGTCAAAAGTTCTGAAGTTATCATGCCTTTAAAAGAAAGCAAGATGTTTTTCTCATCTAAACGTTTAAATATGTCGTAAATACTTGTCACAAACAAATTTTTCAAACACAAATATAAAGTTATTTAATTAAAAAACAATATATCATTATTAAAAAAAGGTTATTACATTTGAAATAAAAAAATGAAAGACTGGTTTTCCTCTTGGTTTGACACTAAATATTATCACATTTTATATAAAAATAGAGACTTTTCTGAGGCAGAGATATTTATTTCTAACTTGATTGATAAACTTGATATTTCTAAGCATAAACACATTTTAGATTTAGCCTGTGGTAAAGGGCGACATTCTATTTTTTTAAACCAACTTGGCTATACTGTTGATGGTTGCGATTTATCAAAACAGAGTATAGCGTATGCCAAGCAGTTTGAAAACGATAAATTACATTTTTTTGTTCATGATATGCGAGAACCTATCTCTAATAAAAGCTATGACTATGTTTTTAATTTATTTACAAGTCTTGGATATTTTGATGAAAAAGAAGATAATATAAAAATGCTTAAATCCGTTGATAGTTATACTGCAAATGATGGGGTGTTAGTTATTGACTTTATGAATGCAAACAAAGTCATTAAAAATTTGGTAAAAACAGAAAGTAAAATAGTTGATGGGATTACATTTAACATTACAAGAAAAGTAATTGATGGGTTTATTATTAAAAACATAAAGTTTGATGATGATGGAGAATCTTTTGAGTTTGAAGAAAGAGTTCAAGCTATTCTGTTAAAAGATTTTGATAATTACATTGCGCAAACAAATTTTAGTATTGTTAAAGTGTTTGGTAACTATAATTTAGATACCTTTGATGCTGAAAATTCAGACCGTTTAATCATTTTTGCTAAAAAAAATAATAAAAATTGAGTACCACTGTTCAAATATTTGTTTTGTTTAATTCGGTTTTTATAGGGGGATTGCTTGTCGCCTTATTAAAAAAATCGTCAAATTTAAAGTTATTGTTATCTTTTAGTGGTGGATATTTATTAACTATTATATTTACTCATATATTACCAGACATCTATATTGATAATGGTCCTACAGTTGGGTTTTATATTTTGGTAGGATTTCTTGTACAGTTGGTTTTAGAGTATTTTTCGCAAGGTGCTGAACACGGACACACACATACTCACGGATTAAAAAAAAGTTTTCCGTTGATTATTTTTCTCTCTTTGTCTTTACACGCATTTATTGAGGCGATTCCTGTTGTATCTTCTCATGCTGGACATGGACACCATCAAACTAATGGTTTATTTTGGGGTATATTTTTACACAAAGTACCTGTTGCCATAGCTTTAATGACCATTTTTAAAACCAATGGGCTATCCGTTTTTAAGTCTTGGTTTTACTTGGCGTTGTTTGGACTTACGGCGCCTTTAGGTTTATGGTTTGGCGATTATTTAATCAAAAACACGAATTTTGAAACCGCTTGGATTATGGCTATTGCTGTGGGTATGTTTTTGCACATTTCTACAACCATTATTTTTGAATCTTCTGAAGAGCATAAAATCAATTTTTTAAAACTAATGGCTATAATAGCTGGATTTGTTTTGGGAACATCTCTAAATTGAGAAAAAATTAATCACTTTTAGAAAACATTTCCTTTAAATAAACTTTTTGTGCTTCTCTTATAATTATTTGATGACATAAAAATATGAAATCATTGTTTGACAGAAAGAGTCGCCATTGTTTTTCGGGTAGATCTACTAAATAAATAAATTGCTGAAGTTGACTATTTTCACTTAAATCTTTTAAAATTAAACTTAACTGATTAGAGATCTCTTTCAAATTATCATTGGTTAGTTTAAAGTAAACCTGCATTAATGTTAATCCATTCAAATCTTTGTTAATTTGATAAACTGTTTTTTGAGCAAAATTGTCTATTACAAATTTTGATTTTAATTGTTTAAATGTTGTTAAATTATTCATATTAACCCTTTGTTTGTCAAAAATACAATTATTTTTGTTGATGTTATACTAATGATATGAAAGTCTTCAAGTTTGGTGGGGCATCTGTTAAAAATGCAAATGCGGTAAAAAATGTAGTTACAATTTTATCTTCAACTTTAAAGAATGACAAAAACAATCCTTTAATAGTGGTGGTGTCTGCTATGGGTAAAACAACCAACTTACTTGAAAGTTTAGTTGACGCTTATTATCAATCAAAACCAACTCAAACTATTGTTGATGAGTTTAAATCTTTTCACCTTAATATTGTTGATGAACTAAATATAAAAGACCTCTCAAACATTAATATCACTTTTCAGCAATTGGCATACAAATTGTCATTACCTCACTCTGATAACTACCATTTTGAGTATGACCAAATTGTGAGTTTTGGAGAACAGCTATCAACCAAAATTTTAGCGGAGTATCTAAATCAAACTCATCTTAAAGCTACCTGGTTTGATGCAAGAGAGGTTATAAAAACCAATAATAAATGGCGTGAAGCAAAAGTTAATTGGGAGTTAAGTCAAACCAAATATGATGACATTTTATTGCCGAAGGTTAGAGAAAATAAGATTATAATTACACAAGGTTTTATAGGGTCAACCTTAACAAACCACACTACAACATTAGGAAGGGAGGGGTCTGATTTTTCGGCTGCAATTTTGGCTTATTTTTCAAATGCAGAATCGGTTACTATTTGGAAAGACGTACCGGGTATGCTAAATGCTGACCCAAAGTATTTTAAGGGCACTGTTTTGCTTACAAAAATATCTTTTACAGAAGCTATTGAATTAGCTTATTATGGCGCCTCTGTTATTCATCCTAAAACTATTCAACCATTAAAAAAGAAGGATATTCCACTTTACATTAAATCTTTTATTAAGCCAAATGAGGGAGGAACGGCCATACAATCTTCAACAAAATATGACGCGAAGGTTGCTTCTTTTATCTTTAAACCCAATCAAGTATTATTGTCTGTAACACCAAAAGATTTTTCTTTTATTATTGAGGATAATTTAAAGGATATTTTTGCTATTCTATCTGATGAAAATGTCAGGGTAAATTTAATGCAAAATTCTGCGGTTAGTTTTTCTTTTTTAATTGATGACAAATATAACTTGCAACAAATCATTACTCACTTTAAAAATGATTATCTGGTAAAATACAACCAAAATGTTGAACTTTTAACGGTAAGGCATTATGATGATGATACCCTAGAAAGATTAACAAACGGAAAACAAATTTTACTAGAACAAAAGACCAGACAAACTGCAAGAATAGTATTAGGTTAATGGTATGGTTAAACAAAAACAAATATGGACAATAATATAGTTTCGGCAGAATGGCTCAGCACCCATTTAAACAACCCTGAATTAGTGGTGTTAGATGCCACCTTACCCAAAGTTACAGAAAAAAACAAACCTTTGAGTATTGAAGGTATTCCTACTGCCATAAAATTTGACTTACAAAACATTTTTGTTAATAAAAATGCTACCTTGCCTAACACCATACCTACACAACAACATTTTGAAGAAGGAGTGCAAAATTTAGGTATCAACTCAAATCATACTATTATAATTTATGACCAACACGGAATTTACTCCTCACCACGTGCTTGGTGGTTATTCAAATTGTTTGGTCATCAAAATGTTTATGTTTTAGATGGGGGCTTATCACAGTGGAAATTTAAAGGTTTTGATGTTGAAAATATAAGTTTATCAAAAGGATTAAAAGGTAATTTTAAAGCAAGTTTCAATCCTTTATTATTTGCCGATAAAAATATGGTTACTGAAAACCTTAAAACAAAAAAGTTTTTGGTTGTTGATGCCCGTTCTGCAAAAAGATTTTATGGTGAAACTGAAGAGCCAAGAAAAGATTTGCGAAGTGGTCACATTCCATATTCGAAAAACTTACATTATGCTACCTTAACCCATCAAAATGTTTTCAAAACAAATAATGAATTAAGTTTACTATTTAAAGAAATTAAAAAAGAAGAAAAACCAATTATTTATAGCTGTGGTTCTGGAATAACTGCTTGTATTTTAGCTCTTGCTGGCACACAAATTGGCATTACTAACTTTGCTATATATGATGGCTCCTGGAGCGAATGGGGATTGAAAAAACAAAAAAGTTTACAATAAAGTCCGAAAAGAGGTCTTTTTTTTCTAAAAACAGCTTCAATCGATTCTTAGGTTTGCCCATTTTTAAAATTTATGGGTTTGTGTAAGGGTTACCTTTGTTGTAGGTAGTCTATTTATTCACTTTCA
>DQTE01000119.1 GCA_015662905.1 Crocinitomix sp.
ATATATTTGGACTAACAATATAGATAATACAACGTTAAATGGTGCTTCACAAACTGTGAATCCTGCCACAGATAGTTGGTATTATGTTACAGGTACTGATGCTAATGGCTGTACTGGTCAAGATTCTGTTTTAGTTTCTGTAAATCCATCTCCACAAATAGATTTGTCAAGTTTAGAGGTGGTAAATGCGTCATGTGCTAATGGTGGTGGCACCATTTCAGGGGTAACCGTGGTGGGAGGTTCTCAGCCAATAAGCTACTTTTGGACGAACGGAGTTATACAAGTAGGAAACACACCAACTATTGGTGGGTTGAATGATGGTATCTACTATCTGACTGTTACTGACAATAATAACTGTCAAGATACTGTATCAGTTAACGTAGGATATATTGATGCTTCAACAGTTGTGGCAAATGATGATGATACTACAACCTATGCAAATCATGAAGTAAAAATAAATGTTGTTGTTAATGACACTGGTGATGTTCAAACAGTAAGTATTGTAACCCAAGCTAGTAATGGTTTTGTGACTTATACTGGAAATGGTGAATTCATTTACACCCCAAATCCTGGTTTTGTTGGTGTAGATTCTTTTATATACCAAATTTGTGATCAAGCTTGTGAAAATGAATGTGAATCAGCAACTGTAACCATTAATGTAGTTGAGTTAAAAGGTGTAATTATTCCCAACTCTTTTTCGCCAAATGACGATTCTTACAACGACAATTTTGTAATCCTCAACTTAGAGTTATACGAAAACAATAGTATTGTTATTTATAATAGATGGGGAGATAAGGTGTATGAAGCATCTCCATACTTAAACGATTGGGATGGAACTAGTGATTATGCTAAAATGGTTATCAATGGCAATCAAGTGGTTGATGGCACATACTATTTTGTATTGAACTTAGGAATTGAAGGTGAAGAACCTATTAACGGATTTATTGATTTAAGACGTAAGTAATGAGAAAGATTTTATTAAGTATATTGGTATTTATAATAAGCTATGTTAGTTGGGGGCAAAACCAATTTAACATGGGGCAATACGCCATTTATCAACCTTTTTTGAACCCTGCTACAATAGGAAGTTTTGAAAACATAAACTTTGCTTTTTTATACAAAAAACAGTGGACAAATTTTGTTGGCGCACCTCATTTACAAGGGTTTAATTTTAATATGCCTATTGGCGAAAAAAAATCTCATTTTGCGGGGCTAAATGTATTAAATGATAAAGCGGGCTTAAACAATTCAACTGAAATAACTGGAACTTATGCATACAAAATAAGAACTTCAACCAATAGTAGATTAATTTTTGGTTTGAGTGCAAGTTTAAATTTGGTTAGAAGTGATTTATCAGACGCACAAATCATTGATGCTAATGACCCTCTTTACACAAGTTCTACGCCTGTTTATCCGTTACCTAATTTTAAGTTCGGCACCTATTATTATTTTAAAAAATTTTATGTTGGTTTTGTGATGCCAAATATTTTAGAAAACAAAGTAATAGTTGATAATGGAGCTGCTGGAGGTTTTTATGGGTTTAATCCTGAGAATATGCATTACTATTTACACATGGGTTACAAACATGACTTAGAAAATGAAAATACCCTTGTTATTTCTACCCTTATTAAAGAGGTAGCTGGTGCACCACTTAACATAGATTTGAATTTAAACTTTATGTTTAAAAAGCGTTTTGGTCTTGGCTTAAACATGCGTTCATCCAAAGATATAATGGGAATTCTTTCTATATATATTATGCCTGAGTTATTGTTATCTTACGGATACGAATACGGCTTCAGCGACTTGAGTAAATTTAATAATGGAACGCATGAGATTTTACTTGTATATAAAGTGAAAGGCGCTAATGAATCAATGGCTTTTCCAAGATTGTAAAATTTTGCTAATGTATTTTATCGCAACACTTTTAGTACTTTTTATCTAATAAAATAGCCGCTTAAAAATTTGATGAATAGCACTATATTTTTTGTTAATTTATAGAAAACTAGATAAAGGTATCATAAACACATTAAGAGGTTTCGTTCATAGATACATTATAGCGCGAAAATAATTAACCCATTTAATTTCTGTATTTTGTATGTAAATCATAAATGATACCGTCTGATAATCCAATTTTTGGTGCGTAAATTTTGTATGCTTTTAAATGATTCAGGCAATGGATATATATTTTTAACGCAGGAACTATAACATCAGCCCTGTCTTGTTTTAAGTTGAATTTTTTAATTCTTTGCTTTATAGATAGTGGTTCTAAACTTTTGTATAAATCATCCAATTCATCTAAGTATAGTGGCTTTAGATATTGCTTACCAAATAATTTGTGTATTTTATTAATGTTTCCTCCTGTTCCAAAAATTTGATAATTAGATTTTATATCTATGTTTTCGTTTAACCATTCATTGATTTTAGTCCATACATTAGTTTTTACTTTGCCTTGTAAATATCTAATGGTACCTACTTTAAAAGATTTTGCCGCAACAATTTTACCTTTTACAAAAATTGATATTTCAGTGCTTCCACCACCAACATCTATGACTATAAAAGGATTATTTTTTTCAAAGTCTAAAAGAAAAAACGTTGAAAAAATTAACTGAGCTTCTTCTGTTCCATCAATTATTTCAATATTTACCCCTGTAATTTGCTTTATTTCTTTTTGAACTTCAATACCATTCTCTGCCTCTCGCATTGCTGATGTAGCACAGGCTCTTAAATCTTCAACATCAAACACCTCACTAATGAGTTTAAATGCTTTAATTGTTTTTATAAATTCACCCTTTTTTTTTGAAGAAATTTTACCTTTTTCAAATACATCCATTCCTAAACGCAAGGGAACGCGGGTATAAGATATTTTTTTTATAAAAGAATAACCTTCCTCGTTTTTTAATACTTCTCCTATTAATAACCTAGCAGCATTTGTTCCTATATCTATGGCTCCAAATTTCATTGAAATAACTTAAAAAATATAAATGATAAATATAGCACTTAAAACTATATCTCTTTTAATTTATGTTTAAAAAACTTATAAATTTCTATTTGAGAATTAAACGGTTCTTTATCATTTTTAAAGTATTTGTTCTTTTGATACTCGTCAATAATCCTTGCTTTCACATTATCTTTCCATTGTAAATTAAACAAGTGTTTTAAATCTTTTTGAATAGATTCGTCAAAAATTGGTGCTGCGACCTCAATTCTTCTCTCAATATTTCTTGTCATCCAATCGGCAGATGATATATAGTATTTTTCGTCTTCAGCATTTGCAAAAATAAACAGGCGTGTATGTTCTAAAAACCTACCCACAATACTTCTAACTTCAATATTCTCAGATTGACCTTTAATTCCTGGCACTAGAGTACACATTCCCCTAATAATACACTTAATTTTAACACCTGCGTTTGATGCCTCATACAGCTTTTTAATCAATTTGGTATCTACCAAATTGTTTAACTTAATTAATATATAAGCTTCTTCATCTCTGTTTGCATTTTTTATTTCATTTTCAATTAAAGTAACAAGTTTCCTTCTTGAATTAAACGGAGATACAATTAAATCTCTAAACAGGCTACGATCAAAATTATTTTTAAATATTTTAAATACTTTTTCTACCTCTTTTGCTAAACTGTCGTTGGATGTTAATAATGAAAAATCTGTATAAATATTTGCAGTTTTTTCATGAAAATTTCCTGTACCAATGTGTACAATTGATTTAATAGTGCTACCTGACCTACGTTTGATTAAAATTAATTTTGAATGTACTTTTAGATTTTTAACGCCAAACATAACAATCACACCATTTTCTTCTAAATGTTTTGCCCATTTCAAATTGTTTTCTTCATCAAAGCGTGCTAATAGCTCAATAATTACCGTTACGCTTTTTCCGTTTTTTGCTGCATTTATAAGGGCATTAATAATTTGTGAATTTGAGGCTACCCTGTATAAATTAATTTTTATACTAAGCACTTTAGGGTCAATAGCTGCTTCTTGTAATAAATTAACAACATACTTAAATTGTTGATAAGGATAATTCAATAATACATCTTTATCTAATACAGTTTTAATAACTGACTGCTTACCTTTTAAATAGGGGTGTTTTAGAGGGGGCATTTTTTTGTAAACCAAGCTTTTGTCACCAAAATCAGGAAAATTCATAAAATCCTTAAAATTATGATATCTCCCCCCAGGTATAATGTTTTCACCTGCTGTTAAATTCAAATGTTTAATTAGATAGTTTAATAAATCAATAGGCATAGACGCGTCATAAACCATTCTAACTGGCGCACCTTCCTTACGTTGTGCTACACTTTTTTTCATCTTTTGATAAAAACTCTTTGATATATCCATATCAAAGTCAAGTTCGGCATCTCTGGTTATCTTAAACGTAAAAGCTTTGATTTGGTCAAAATTAAAAATATAAAATATATCATACAGGTTAAACCTAATAATATCATCTAAAAGAATTACTTTTTTAACCTCATCTGGTTCGTGTGGTAAAACAAAAAACCGGTTTATGGTACTTGGTATTTCAATTAAAGCATACCTGATTTTAGTTTTTTCAAAATCAGTCATTTTAATCCCTAAATAAATAGCATCATCTTTTAATTGTGGAAATTTTAACTTTTCAGAAAGCATTAACGGTACAATTTGAGGTCTTATCTGATCTTGAAAATAATTTCGTATAAATGCTGCATCCTCTTTTTTCAAATGTTTTTCTGTGGCTTGTAAAATGTGTTTTTCTTTTAACTCACCTAAAATTTTTTGATATGACAATTCAAATGTTTGTTGTTGTTTTAAAACTACTTTTTCAATCTCTTTCAATAATTGTTTTGGCGTTCCTTTATACCCAGCTATTTTAGTCTTATTAATTTCAATTAATCGTTTTACATTTGCTACTTTAACCCTAAAAAATTCATCTAAATTGTTAGAATATATTCCTAAAAAACGAATTCGTTCAATTAAAGGGTTTGTTTGATCAAGAGATTCTTGTAATACCCTCTCATTAAAAGATAACCAACTTAATTCTTTATTAAAAAATTCCATAGAACGAATATAAAAAGAAAAAAAGAAATTCCCCCTTTAATCTTAAAGGTTATCAAACAAAAAAATGCCGATTGAAAAATTTCAATCGGCATTTCATCTCAAAAACCTATAGTCTCCATGAAAAAAACTATAGCAAATGTATATAAAATGTTTTATTAAACCAAATTTTATGTCGATAGATATCATTTTTTTTTCGTTAAAGCTCAAAAAACGGGTGTTTACCCCTCTTTCAATGTAAATATAATTTGGTGGGTAAAAAATTAAGACTCAATATTTTTAGTTTTAAAATAAACTGCTGTTGTTGCTATGGTTAGTAAATGAGGTACAATACTAATACTTATCACATACAAAAATAATAAGCCCGATTGCTCTGGAATATATATTGTAATACTAAATAACAAACCTGACGCCAGTACTAAGCTAATATTTGATTTTCCCCAACTCCAACTTTCCTTAGACGTTTTACCATCTAAATCTAAAGCAAAATCATAAAAAGAAAAACCAATAAAATAAGATGTAACTACAAAGCCGACAATTTGACTAACCCATTCTCCTATAAAGAAAGAAAAAAACCAAATAAGTAGCAACAATATCATTTCTGAACTAAAAGCAACTGTAAATATTTTAATAGATCTCCCTATGCTTTTTAATAATTGAGCCATACTAAATGTAGGTTTAACGCCTGTAACTTCCTCTTTCATTTTTTCAGACAACATAGAATTTATTGGCGTTAAAGCCACTAAAATTATAAATTGAAACAATATAAAGGATACTGTTGAAATGATGCTTTCAAGGGTTTTAACTATCCATCCTATTACCCACCAGTCTTCAGTAAAACTAAGTAAATTAGTAATTCCTCCCCCTCCTTTTACAAACCAATAAAACATAAAAGAAATCATTATTGCTGGAATAAAATAGAGATATAAATGTCTTTTAAACACAAAACCGACACTATTTATTAGTTCGTTTAAAAAAAGTTTCATATTTAGTTTTAAAGTGTAAATATAAACATCTTTATTTGTGAAGTTATTTAAAGTCGAAATAATAAGTTAAAAAAAACTGATTAACCGCAATTATACCAATAACTTTTGGCTACAGCAAATGTTAGTCTATCTGAAGTATCTACGATTTAATTTATAGCAAAATTCATCTAAATATAACTGAAGGTATTTTCCTTTTATTTTGTGATATATCCCCAGTAGTGTTCGTTTTGCATTTGAAATAGCAATATGAACCCATC
>DQTE01000047.1 GCA_015662905.1 Crocinitomix sp.
TTGATTACCATTCGATACCATCGTATTTGAAAACTATCTCATTGTAGCAAGTACTTTGGTTGCTTATATTCGGTGGACTGAAAAATAGGACGTGATGAGAAACACTCAATCGTGCTTTTAATTTAAATATTTAACCGAATTTGTTATGAGAAAACTAACTATAACCGCACTTATACTACTAGCAAGTGTAACAACGTATGCCCAAGATAATACCCTACCAACAACTGGTAACGTAGGAATAGGAACATTAAACCCTTCCTCAAAACTTGACGTAAACGGAAATGCCATCATTGATTCTTGCCTTTTAATTAAAGATTCTTTACAAGTAAATAAAACCATTCGTACAATGGGTAAAATGTTTGTGGAACAAAAAATGACCATGAAAGGTAATGCCGTTGTAAAACAAAATATGCGTGTAAACGGCAACTCTCGTATTGATGGTAATTTAAGAACCTATGGAAACTCTAGAATAGAAGGTTTATTGAAACTCCCCAATGCAACATTTTTATCAAATAACAATGTGAATAATGGTAATTTTGATTTTTTGGTATTAAACACAAACGGAACAGCCAAAAAAATTGATTATGATTCACTTGTAGCTAAAATTGGAGGAGGAATTTATAACCCAGCACTAAATCAACCATGTAAATATGAAATAAATACTCCTGTTCCTTCACCTATGTGGTCAAATGGAATAAATAAAATATTCACAAGTTGCCCTCAAGTATTCGTAGGAGTAGGAACTAATTCTCCTAGGGTTCAACTAGATGTCATCGGAGGTACAGGAATTTATTCTCGTAGAATAACAATAGGAAACCTTGACCCAACGGTTTATACAGCAGATTTTCAAATGAAAACGTATCATTCTACCACAACAAACCCTAATAAAGAACTGTTTGTTGTGGAAAACCCTGACAGAAAACTTTTTATTATCGAAAACTCAGGATTAATACGAGCAAGAGAAATAAAAGTTGATTTAACTACTTGGCCAGATTATGTTTTTGAAAATAATTATCAATTAATGCCACTTCCAAAAGTTGAAAATTACATTCAACTCAATGGACATTTACCAAACGTACCTAGCGCAACAGAAGTTGAAGAAAACGGACTTAGTTTGGGAGAAATGAATAAAGTTCTCCTTGAAAAAATTGAAGAATTGACACTTTATTTAATTGAGCAAGAAAAACGATTGAAAGAGCAAAATGAACGGTTAATTGAGTTGGAATCTAATCTATAAGACTTATGAAGCACGTATTTTTATTCATACTAATGATTGTTTGTACAACTGCAGGAGCACAAATAGTTGATACCACCATTTATTCTGAGTTTCAAATAGCAAACAGAGAATATTAATCAAGACGATTACACGACATTGACCGCTGGAGCTAAAACGTATGAAGAACAAAGTAGCTTTATTCCAATATTTTATCATCAAAAATGGGATGTTTTATTAAATTCTGCAAAATACAGAAGCACATTTACAAACCCAAAAGAAGTGTTTCACCGTAAAATTACACGACAGTGGATATTTTCAACAGAACAAACATTGGTTGATGATGACTTTTTCCTACATGAGTGGCTTGAATTGGATAATTGTTATGGTTCATACATCAATGAAATAAGAAAAACAATAAATTTTGGTTTACGTTGGAACTCTATTTTTGGTTTTACGGATTATGTATATAAAGACAATAGTGCTTTTGTTCCAACTCTTTCTGCATTGGCTATTAACCCAAGTGAATGGCCAAACAATATGAGGTATGACATGAAAGCGAATGGTTTGTTGTTTGATGAGTTAAGTGATAATATAAATGATCCTTTACAAGAAGATGCCAGTGACCATTTTGGTTACCCTCACCTTGGAAGACCAAATGATTATCAAACACTGACACCAATGGATGCGTTTTATATCAATGCTAAGACCTACAAGCATATCGCTTTAATAAGAAAAAATAACAATAAACCTTTTATTGAAAATTCAGAACTAATTACCTTCTTGCTCAATGAAGTTGAACCGTGGTATTTGGATTTACAAAATCAAAACTTTGGTGAGTATGCACGTTCAGATTACGAATACAAAGCACACTATCAAGCTCACAAATTGATTAGAATGGGGAATAATATAAGTCCAAAAACGCCCTTTGGAGATTACAATATTCAAAGTAACATTAATGCGGAGTACCAATCGGGAGAAATTATCGAATTAAAACCAGGATCTCACATTCAAGCAGGTGCAAAAGTTCACTTATACATTTCTCCTTTGTGTTATTTACAAGGTGGAGGGAAATCGTTGACAAGTTCAAATGAACCTGATGAAGATAGCTACTTTGATGACAAATGGAATAATTCAACTGAAAATAAAGGTTGGGAAATTTACCCCAACCCGAGTAGTGGTATGCTTTCAATAAAAAGTGAATTTGTAAAAGAGGGCGATGTGTTGTACATTTACTCAATGATGGGGGTATTGATTGAGAAATTTGTTTTAGATAAAAAAGGAACAACTGACATCTCTAATCTAGTTGGCAAATACAATTTAGTACTCGTACAATGGCATTCTAAAAATGAAATTATAGGAACACGTAAATTATTATTAAGATGAAAAATTTCGTATTTATATTTAGCATTCTTCTTTTGGTTTCTTGTGGTAAGAAAAGAACAGTTCATGGCCGCGTTTACAACCCTGTTACTGGTAATGGTATTGCTGGAATGGGAGTTTATGTTATGAAAGATAAAACATGCTTGAGTTACGATGGTTGTGCAGATAAAGCAATCGAATCTACAACTACGGATGCAAATGGGTATTATTTGATGCAATACAGAGATAAAGGAGGGTTGTCGCTCCTCTTCGATAACGACATTGATGCATTCTACCGTATGAACTCAAATATCCCTGGAATTAGTGGAAATCAAGAATATGACTTATTACTAGTAACAAAAGGATACTTGCAAAAAACAATTACGAATCTTAGTTGTTTTGATGCAAATGATAAATTAACAATAACAAGTGCTTATCACAAATCGATACCTGAACTAAGTTCAACAACGATGGCTATTTACGAAGGCTGTATGAACCAAACTTACAGCAATAGTTACGTTCCCATGGGTTGGAGAGTTTGGAAAGGAATCGTAACCAAAAACAGTATAACCACCCCCTTTGCAGATAGTATTTATGTGCCAGAAGGTGGTAGTGTGCAGTGGAGTATTGAGTATTAAAAGGCATATAACAAAA